>JAUYPI010000018.1 GCA_030697645.1 bacterium
ATTTTCGGCTGCGACTTCGTAAAGTATCGCAAAATGATCCTCGTCGTACTTCGAGTAACGCGTCGAATCATTTCGCTCACTTTCCTCGTCTCGCTCAAAAATCAGAAATTTCGCCACGAAAGGGGTTTCGAAAGAAGTCTATTTTTGCCGCGATGGTACTGCTCGGCGTGCCTATAAGCGTGCTCGCGCAGGTCTCGATTGTTGAGATTATGTATGACCTTGAGGGGTCCGACAGCGGCCGTGAGTGGGTGGAGGTATTTAACGGCGGCGGCAGCGACGTTGACCTTTTCGATTGGCGGTTTTTCGAGGGAGAAACGAACCATAAGCTCACTACTGTCCAAGGCGGGAGTGCGCTTGCGCCGGGCGGCTACGCCGTCATCGCAGATAACGCGACGCAATTTTTGGGAGACCACGCGGGTTTTTCCGGTGTGCTTTTTGACAGTTCGTTTTCGCTCGGCAACACCGGCGAGTTGCTTGCACTCCGCGATGGTGCGCTTGCGGACACTGACTCAGTTACTTACTCGAGCGAGTGGGGTGCCGTAGGTGATGGACTCTCGCTTCAGAAAAGTGGTGGAAGTTGGATTGCGGCTTCTCCGACACCTGGGGCGGCGAACGCGACGACGCCTGTGCCCGCGCCGACTTCTGGCGGCGGGTCTTCAAGTGGGGGTAGTAGTGCAGGGACGGGTGGGTCATCTGAGAGTGGTTCAACGCCGCCTGCGGGCGGCGGGACGAGCAGTGGTAGTACAGGAGGCGGCTCTCTATCTGCGGCCAAGCCCGAGATCAGCGCCCGCACGAGCGGTCCGAGCGCGGTCACTGTGGGGGCGCTTGCCGAGTTTAGAGGAGAGGCGATCGGATTCAAGGGCGAGCCGCTCGAGAACGCGCGGTTAATCTGGAATTTTGGCGACGGATCGAGCGGTGAAGGCCGCGCCGTGCTCCACTCGTGGCGTCACCCGGGGGAATACGTCGTGGTGCTCTCTCTGGCCTCGGGTGAATACACGGCGACGGCGCGTCTTACGGTACGCGCGGCGGCAGCAGCGCTTACGATTAGCGCAGTCGCGGAGGGGGCCTCCGGATTCATTGAATTGACAAACGAAGGGAAGCAGGATGTTGACCTCTCAGCGTGGCGGTTGCATGCGGGGGAGAGACACTTTACGTTTCCGAAAAATACGATCCTTGTGGCCGGTGCCGCGCTTCGTTTTGGGGCTGAGACGACGGGACTTGTGGTTGCGCGCGGCGAGCAAGTTGCACTTTTGTACCCAAACGGCTCGATTGTAGTCGAGTACAAGTGGCCTGCGTTTCCGAGCGCGGGCGTTAGTGTGGACGGGAGTGCGGCTTTCATTGGGGCAGTCACGGAGCGTGTCGTTGCGGCGGCTGCGTCATCGGCGTCGGCGACCGATGCTCAAACCACGTCGCGTTCGCCTGCATCGCGCCAGCCGACGCGGCCGTCGAGCGGGCGAGCGCCGACCGTGGTGCCGTACATCGCCCCCGAGCCCACGACGAGTGCGCGAGAGAGTTCGACTACGAACACCGACGCAGCGTCGGCGGCTGGCCTTACAGGAATCGGTGCGCTTGATTTGCCTCCGCCAGCCGCTGGCTGCGAGGGTGCCGCCGGCGGTGCGTTTTTTAGCGGCAGGCTCGGTATGTATCTCGCTGCGCTTGGCGGACTCACCGCGCTCGGCGTTCTCGCTTTCCTCGCCTCGCGCGCGAGAGCGCTTGAGGTAGCGCCGGTGAGTGAGGCGGACGGGTACGAAATTGTGGAGGAGTAAGACCCCTCGGCACACTTCGCATGAAAACGACACTTGTTACCGGCGGTGCCGGATTTGTTGGCTCGCATCTGGTTGAAGCTCTGCCCTGTTGTCAAACATCCAATGTCTGCCAGCGCTCTGGCAGACATTGGATGTTTGACAAGGTTGACAATAGCGCGCCAAAACGTATTCTCATATTTTCCCTCGCGTACCTCCCTTTTGTCGGCGGAGCGGAGCTTGCGGTGAAAGAAGTTACCGATCGCATTGCGCCGGGGGAGATTGAGTTCGACCTCGTGACGTTGCGGTTTGATGGTGCACTGTCGTGCGTTGAGCGCGTGGGGAATGTCACGGTGCACCGGCTTGGGTTTGCACGGCGCGGCGCGACGATAAACGATACATTCCGCTTTCCGCTCTCGCTGAATAAAATACTGTTCCCGTTTCTTGCCACGTGGAAAGCGTTTCGCCTGTATGGTACGCGGCGCTACAGCGCCGCGTGGGCGATCATGGCGAACCAGGCAGGTTTCGCCGTGCTTTTTTTTACCTGGCTCTGCCCGCGCGTGCCGTTCGTGCTCACCCTCCAGGAGGGCGATCCGATCGAGCACATCCTGCGCCGCGTCGGCGTCATGCGGCCATTGTTTAGGCAGATTTTCCGCAGAGCCGCGGTGGTCACCGCGATTTCAAAATATCTTGCTGAATTCGCGCGCGAGATGGGAGCGCGAGGAAAAGTTGAGGTGATACCGAATGGGGTTGATTTGAGAAATTTTCAATTTTCAATTTTCAATTTTCAATCAATTTCCAATGATTCAATTTTCAAACACGCCGGGCCTAACACCCTGCGCGGGCGCCTTGGTCTTGCCGATGACGATCGGGTGGTCATCACCGTCTCGCGTTTAGTTGAAAAGAATGGCGTGGATACACTGATCGAAGCAATGAGATTTCTACCAGAGAATGTAAAACTACTCATCCTCGGCGCCGGGCCGCTCGAAGAGCTTCTAAAAGCTAAAAGCTATAAGCTAAAAGCTCGCGTTAAATTCCTCGGCCACGTCAATCACGCAAATCTTCCGGAGTACCTCTGGCTCGCCGACGTCTTCTGCCGCCCCTCGCGCTCCGAGGGTATGGGGAGCGCATTTATTGAAGCAATGGCCGCAGGAGTACCGGTCGTCGCAACGCGCGTCGGCGGCATCCCCGATTTTCTGCGCGATGAGGAGACCGGCCTCTTTGCCGAAGTAGATAATCCTGAGAGCGTCGCGGCGCAGATCGCGCGACTACTCAAAGATTACGAGCTCTGTGAGCGCATCAGAGTGAGCGCGCGCGAGGTAGCCGAGCGCTACGATTGGAATACGATCGCCAGTGAAATGGCGACGCGTGCGTTTTTTTATCGTCGAGTGAACGATGACTATTTCTAGCATCACCGTCCAGTCTCCTCCGTCATAATAACTATGCGGCCGCATAGTTATTATGACGGGACGGGAGTCGGCCGTCTTTTGTGGAGGGGCTTACGTCGTCGTGGTAAGTAACTGCAGCGGGGAAAACATTGTATGATTTAGGGAAAGGCGCGCCCTTTGGGGATATGTTCAAATTGCTTATTGCGACACCGCTGTATCCACCGGAGATCGGCGGGCCGGCGACGTTTACGCGGTTTGCAGAGGAGGAGTTGCCGAAACGCGACGTTGCGGTGGCGGTTGAAAAATTTAGCGATGTGCGCCATCTCCCGAAACCTATACGGTATATCGTATACTTTTGGCGGCTCGTTCGCGCGGCGGGGAAGGTTGACGTCGTGTTTGCGCTCGATCCGTTTGGGATCGGGCTGCCGGCCTTGATTGCCGCGCGGCTTCGGGGCAGGCGTTTTTTGGTGCGGGTGGTGGGAGATAGGGCGTGGGAAACGTATGCTTCCCGAATGCAAAAATCAAAAATCAAAAATCAAAATGACAATGTAAAATTTAAAAATGTTGACGAATTTCAATATGAAAATTTTGGTTTAGGCATTACGCTGCGGCGGTGGGGGCAACGATTTGTTGCGCGACGGGCGGAGCGGGTGATTGTGCCGAGTGAGTTTTTGAAGCGGATTGTCTCGATGTGGGGCGTGCCGGAGGAGAAGATGAGCGTCGTGTACAATTCCTTCGAGCCGCCGCAGGAGAGTGAGACGAAAGATGAAGCGCGGCGCGCGCTCGGGCTCTCAGGGAGTATTATCGTGAGCGCTGGGCGTTTGGTGCCGTGGAAGGGTTTTTCTGCGCTCATCGAGATCATGCCGCAGATCGTTCCCGACATTCCGGACGCGAAGTTAGTTATTATCGGCGACGGGCCGGAGCGGGAGCGATTACGATCTCAAAGCGCAAAGTGCAAAGCACAAAGTGTCGTTACGCTCGCGGGCGCACTGCCGCAGAACGAGCTGCATCGCTACATCAGAGCCGCCGACGTGTTTGTGCTCAATTCCGGCTACGAGGGTTTTTCTCACCAGCTCCTTGAGGCAATGGCGCTCGGGACGCCTATCATTGCGAGCGACATTCCCGGCAACCGCGAGCTTATCGAAGATAGCCGCAGCGGATTTCTCGTGGGCTACAATGACGCCGACGCCCTCTTGGCGGCACTGCTTCGTGTGCTTCGTGAAGAGCAGGTCGCGGTCGGGCTTGTCGGCACCGCACGTGAAAAGGTCGCCGCATTCAATCGTGCGCGAATCGCAGAGCGCCTTGTCCAGGTTCTCGTCGAGAGCACCGTGTAAAACGCGCTTGCTGCATGTTGCATGCTGCTTGCTGCTTATTTATGAAAGTCCTCATGATTTCAACCGACCGGAGCATTCTTGTGCCGGGGAGCGCGGCGCGAGAGCGGATGCGGGAGTACGGCCGTATTGTCGACGAACTACACCTTGTTGTTTTTGTTAGGCAGAAAAATTTTCAATTTTCAATTTTCAATTTTCAATCAATTTCCAATGATGCAATTTCCAAAAACGTTTTCGTGTATCCAACACATTCTTGGAGCAGGTGGCTGTATGTTTTCGATGCGTATCGCTGTGCGAAGCGTCGTATTGGAAATTGGAAATTGGAAATTGGAAATTCTCGTGATCAGCGGTGGCTGATCACGAGTCAGGACCCGTTCGAAACCGGCCTCGTCGGCGTGCTTCTCAAGCGGCGTTTCGGCGCGGCGCTTCAAATCCAGGTACACACGGACTTTTTGAGCCCGCACTTTGCGTGGCAGTCGCTGCTCAATCGCGCCCGCGTGCGTATCGCACGCTTCACGCTTCCTCGCGCCGACTGCATTCGCGTCGTCTCCGAGCGTATCCGACAGTCGTTGTCAAGGGTCAAATGTCAAATGTCAAATGTCGCCACCCTCCCCATCTTCGTTGACGCCGCTCGCTTCAGCGCGCGACCTGACGAGGTGGCGGTTCGCGAGATCCGGGCGCGCTACGCACAGTTTGGCCGCCTGATCCTCATGGTCGGCCGTCTTGCGCAGGAGAAGAACATCGCGCTTGCGATCGAGGCGATGCGAGATGTCGTCAAGGCACATCCGCGCACCGGCTTCATCGTTGTGGGCGACGGGTCAGAAAAAAGCCGTTACCAGTTACCAGTTACCAGTTACCAGTTACAGAATAATGTAATTTTTGAATCTTCCGCCGCTGACCTTGCGCCTTACTACCACGCAGCTGATATCTTCCTCCACACCTCAAACTACGAAGGCTATGGTATGGTATTAGTTGAAGCGGCGGCAGCGGGTTTGCCGATCGTAACGACCGACGTCGGCATCGTAGGGGATATACTCCGCGACGGCGAGAGTGCGTTCGTCTGCCCGGTCGGCGACCGCGCGTGCATCAGAGAACGGCTGCTGCGGCTTCTCGGCGACGAGACACTTCAGATACGCCTCGGCAGCGCAGCGCAGGAGGCGGTGATGCGACACGCGGTGAGTAAGGAGGAGTATGTGCGAAAATATCAGGAAACGTGGGAGCGGTGCGCTACCTCTAGGGTTTTAGAAAAAAATGATGAAAATATGGACTACACTGGCGTGATCATCGAAGAAAGTCTGGAGAACAAAGACGTCCTCAAAGAGGTGCATATTTCTAGCACAAAAATTGAGGAGGTCACGGCAGAACATAAAACTCCATGGATAAAACAGTGGACTTTACACACCGTTAAAATTTCAGAAAATCAGGCCGATAGTGTCGCGGGGAAAATCAGTAAAGCGCTCGACCGCAAACATCCCTGGTATGCAGACTTCAAAAACAACGCATCTCACTTCGTTATTTTTCGCGACAAATTTTTCAAAGTTGATCGGAGCAAAAAAGAGCAGTACGATGACGTGGCGAGGTTTGGCGTTTCGTTAGGGATTCCAGACTACCAGCTCGATTTTTCGCCGCAGGTTAAAGAATGGGAAAGATAGGCGACAATTTTTAATGCCGCTCTGTAATTGTCGTGGGATTTTCGCGGGCGATCGTAGCCCCTAGTTACCAGTTACTGATTACTAGCCCCCTATGCTAATCGGCTTCATCGGCCAAGGATTTATAGGAAAAAGTTACGCCGACGATTTTGAGCGGCGGGGGTTTAGCGTGGTGCGCTACGCGCTCGAAGAGCCGTATGTGCAAAATAAAGAGGCGATTAAGACGTGCGACGTTGTCTTCGTCGCTGTGCCGACGCCGACAAAGCACGATACCGGCTTCGACGATTCCATCGTGCGCTCGGCGCTCGGGCTTGTCGGCGAGGGAAATATCGCTGTGATAAAATCAACGATTCTTCCCGGGACGACGGAGCGGCTGCAAAAAGAGTTCCCCAAGATTACCGTGCTCCACTCACCGGAGTTTTTGAGTGAGGCGACGGCGGCAGAGGACGCAGCGCATCCGGTGTTTAATATTATCGGCGTGCCGGAGGGAGATGTGCGAGGGCGCGAGGCCGCCGAGCGCGTGATGGCGACACTGCCGCAGGCGGGATACAGCACAATTTGCACTGCGCGCGAGGCAGAACTTTTTAAGTACCTACGAAATTGTTTTTTCTACACCAAGGTTGTGTACATGAATCTGCTCTACGACGTGGCACAGGTCCTGGGCGCAGACTGGAGTGCGCTTCGCGCGATACTTGCGCGTGACCCATGGATCGCCGAGAAGCATCTCGATCCGGTGCACAAAAGCGGCCGCGGCGCCGGAGGAAACTGCTTCGTGAAAGATTTCGCGGCGTTTGCCCAGATTTACGCTTCTCTCCTTCCTGCTGACGAGGAGGGTCTGACCCTCCTCAAGGCGCTAGAAAATAAAAATATCGCGCTGCTGCGCGAGAGCGGCAAAGGGCTTGAGCAGATTCGAGCGGTGTACGGCGTGACGGGGGACTAGTAATCAGTAACTGGTAACTAGTAACTGCGGACGCGACGTTTGATTACTGGAGCGAGAATGCGTTATGCTGAAGTCATGTGGGGAGTTTTACTCGCGCTCGTTGTTGCCTTTGAAGCGGCCGCCGATGTATTCGCAAAGTCATGGTCCGTGAAAGGCGGCGTTGTCCTTGCCGCGACAGCACTCACCCTCTATGTCGTAGACAATACGTTTTGGCTCTTTGCGCTTCGCGGCGGCGCAGGGCTTGCACGCGGTGGCATTCTATTTTCCGTTGCTTCCGCCTTGCTGGCCGCCGTCATCGGCGTTTTCGTTTTTCGCGAAACGCTTACAACGACCCAGACCCTTGGCATCATCGTCGGACTGGCTGCGGTCGGCCTTTTGTCGTGGTAACAGCGAAGCGTAATGGCATGTGCGGTTGGTGTACGGAAACGACATTTGACCATTGACCTTTGATATTTTGACACGGTCAGCGCTGCTCGATGTTTTTGCCCCGTACGTCAATGATCAAAGGTCACATGTCAAAGGTCCGCACCCATCTCCTCATCGTCACCCAGAAAGTTGACCGCGCTGATCCGGTGCTCGGCTTTTTTCAGGCGTGGATCGAGGAGTTTGCACAGCACTGGGAGGCGATCACGGTGATTTGTCTTGACGAGGGCGAGCGCTCGGTGCCGCAGAACGTGCGCGTGTTTTGTTTAGGGAAAAGCAGCATGCAGCAAGCAGCATGCAGCAAGCAAAACGTGCGTGTTGTATATTGCTTGCTGCATGCTGCTCGTCGCTTCGTGTATACCGCGCGTTTCTTGCGACTTATCATCGGTACACACCGCTCGTACGATTGCGTTTTCGTGCACATGAACGCCGAGTATGTGGTGCTTGGTGGTATCTTCTGGCGGCTTATGGGGAAGCGGGTTGCGCTTTGGTACAACCACCCGGCGCGGAGCATGAAAGTGCGCGTTGCGGCGCAGCTTGCGCATCGTATTTTTTATACCTCGCCGCAATCGTTTACCGCTCGATATCGGAGAAAGGCGCGGCAGATGCCGGTGGGGATTGATACGGAGCAGTTTCGTCCGGGAAGGAAAGACACGAGTGCGCCGCGGCCGTGCTCGATTTTGATACTCGGGCGGATTTCCGTTTACAAACGACTCCACGTGATGATAGGGGCGCTAAAGCTCGTGCGTGAGCGCGGCGTTCATTGTGTTGCCGACATTATCGGCAGTGAGATTCCGGGCGAGGAAGATTATGCTGCGAAAATGCGCTTGGAGGCACGCGAGCTTGAGCAGGACGGCTTCATCCATTGGAGAGCAGGGGTGCCGCACGAGAGGACGCCGCAGCTCTTTCGCGAGCACGAACTTTATATAAATGCCTCGCAGGCTGGCAATTTTGATAAAACGATTCTTGAGGCGATGAGCTGTGAGACGATGGTGCTCACGTCAAACCCGGCGCTTGCCGAGGTCCTGCCGCTCCCGTGCCGTTTTACTGAAGGCAACGCCGATGAGCTGGTGAGCAAAGCGCGTTATCTCCTCGCGTTGCCCGAGGTTGAGAAGCGTCGCATCGGCGCGCTGCTTCGCGAGTATGTCGTGGAGCACCACACACTTGCCGCGCTTGCAGCGGAGGTGCGGCGGCAGTTCGACGCTCTGTGATGAGCGGAAAGTAGAGGCCCCGCCAGAGTGGCGGAGCTTTGGGGTGTTAGACGGGCATGCGCTTGACGACATAGAGGAGCATGCCGAAATGGGAGTCTGCGTAGACGATATCGAACCTGTGTCGCTTGAGGAGCGCGTCGAAGTCGTCAGGTTTCCAGCACGCAGCGAGCGTGCGTCCAAACTCGCTCGACCGTCGTCCTTCATGCATGCCACAGTATTCTCCTTCAGCTGGTCGCAAGTCAAATGTGCATGCGCGTGTGAGCCGTTACATATGCTCTCATAGAGGGGTTTCAGAAGCAGGAGGGAGTTTGAGCTCTCAATGTTCAATGTTGTATGCATACAAAGGAGGGCATTATGGATACAGGAAAAAAGAAACCGCTCATTGGCATGATTGGCATGGGCTGGGTCGGCGCGAACGTCGCGCGGGCGATAGGTGAGCGCGGGTATACCGTCATTGCGTTTGATACAGATAGTCGGAAGCCGTACGCGCACAACCAGCGTCGCATTGAAGCGTGCGATATCGTTTTTGTTGCTGTGCCGACACCGACACGGCTTACAGACGGTGGCTGCGATGACTCGTGCGTGCGTGACGCGCTTCAGCACGTCGGGAGCGGCAAGATCGCGGTGGTCAAATCGACGATTCCGCCTGGTGCCTTGGACGCGCTGCAGCAGGAACATTCGGACAAGTTCCTTTTCCACTCGCCTGAGTTTCTGGCTAAAGCAAGCGCTGCATACGACGCCGTACGTCCGACGCGAAATGTAGTAGGGATACCGGACGGTGCGACGAGCGCACACCGTGCCAAGGCAAACGAGGTGCTTGCCGTGCTGCCGCCGGCGCCCGTGACAGTCATATGTTCGGCGAGAGAGGCCTCGCTCATCAAGTATCTGAGCAATTATCGCCTATACACGCAAGTGGCATGGTGGAATCAGAGTTATGATATTGCGAAGGAATTTGGTGCGAACTGGGAGACGGTGCGACGAGGTATTGCTGCCGACCCGCGTATTGGCGCTGCACATAGCGAGGTATATGCGGACGGGGGACGCGGCGCAGGAGGCGACTGTTTCATCAAAGACATTGCTGCGCTCCGGCAGTTTGTGACAGAGCCGCTCGGCAAGAATTTCGACGTCTATGCGCTTATCTCCGCCGTTGAAGACTACAACATTGCCCTGCTTCGCGCGAGCGGCAAAGACCTCGATAAGCTCGTCGCGGTGTATGGGCCCGAAATACTTACAGCGGCTGGCCAAGAAACAGAACTGGTAACTGACCCCGCTACGGTTGCTGCATCCAAGACAAGAGTGCGTCTTTAAACAGGCCTCGGTTTTTTCGCAGGAGTTTTGAGTGACCTAATGCGGGCTTGCCATGGCCTGGAAACAAGGGTGCCCCGACAGTGACACACTGTCGGGGCTTTGTTTTTTTGTTTGTTGCTGTCTTAGAAACTCACCTTACGCAACCATGCATTACTGTGTGAAAGTATCTGTACTCGTCATTGCGAGGGCGCAGCCCGAAGCAATCCAGAGTATAACGACATGATCCTGGATTGCTTCCGGCCTGCTGGCATGCAGGTGCTTCGCTCGCAAAGACGGAAAGAACAGTCGTGATGCGTAAGGTGAGTTAGAAATCCTCGACGACTTTGCCGCTGAGCCATGCCAGTGGATAGAAGATAAAGAGCGGCGCGGTGACGGCGAGGAGCACGGCGTTCAGCACGCGGTGTTTCTTTTTCTTGATGATTTTTTTGAGGAGGCCTTCCCACCACTCGCAAAAGCACCACATGCCCACCGCGAACGGCGTGAGAAAGATGGCGAGGAGCAGCTTCCCTATTTCTTTGAGCGCGCTGAGCAACGTCATATTTGTACCGTATCACATGCACGTAAAAATGCGCGCGCGAGTACGCCGTGGACAGCGTTACGCGGAACGGTATACGTCGCCTCGCTCCACGACAGCGTACTTGCGAGCACGAGCGTGTCGACATTCTGCTCGGCGACGCGTTTGACGACATACAGTATGCACGATTCACCTATTGCCGCGCCCGAAACGACGACAAAATCACCCACACGCGCTCGCCGGAGCGACGTGGCCCAGTAAGTTTTCCCGGGGACGAGGCAGGGCCAGCAGGAGAGACCGGAAACGCGGACTCGAAAAATTGGCAGCATGCAGTATATATCCGTTACTCGAATTTCCAAATTCCAAAAAACAAGCTCCAAACCAAATAAATTCCAAGCTCCAACCAACAAGCTCCAAACAAATTTCAAATTCCCATGCATCAAATCTCAAACACGCACGTCGTGTTTGGAAATTGGATTTTGAATATTGAGACTTGTTTGGAAATTGTTGGTTGGAAATTGGAGCTTATGCGGGCTTCGACCATGGCGCTGCATGTTGTTTACTGCTTGCCGCATACTGCTTGCTGCCAGGCCGTGTCAGTAAAGTGTATCAGTGATCGTTTTATACGCCTCATATTTCTCCGGCGCGCCTTTAGTCTCGTAGAATATGCGCGCGATTTCGTCGACACCAGCGAGGAGCGCGACGGCATCTTCGGTGTGCGGATCTTGCTTGAGCTTCGAGGCGAGTTTTATGGTTTTCCAGAAAAGCTCATGGAGGTTCGGATATTTCTCAAGGTGCTCGGGTTTGAAGAAGTCTGACCAAAGGATTTCAAGTTCGCGCTTCACGAGCTCGGCATGTTGCTCCTTGATCATAATGCGCCGCATGAGAGCGTTGTGATATGCGTTGATTGCGAGCATGTCGTTTTCATCTCCGGGCAGCGGCAGCGTATCGAGCTGCTCGACCATGCGCGCAACCGTTTTTGCGGCAATTTTCGCCGGTGTGGGATCGTAGATTCCGCACGGGATGTCACAGTGCGCCTCGGCGCGGATCGTGTGGATGAGTTTCATAGACGTTCTCACTAAAGTTACGCGAATAATGGTAAACGTAGTATAGCAAAGCCGAGCATGGCACGGAAGCCCGCGAGGAAGTGGACGTCGCTCTGCTGCGCGCGCAGCCGCGGCGAGATGCTATACTGCCTCTAATGACGCCAGATTTTTTTGCCCACCACCAATATCGTGATTACGTGATTTATACCGCGCTTGCAAGACGCGAGCGTAATCCGGAGTTCCGTCGGATTCTCGAGCTCCTGATTGGCCAGGAGTACACCGACTACGAGTTCTGGAAACAGTTTGCAACGCAAAAAGAGTTCCGCGTGCGGCGGCTTGATGTTGTGTTTTACCTGCTGCTGCGGCGGCTCTTCGGCCTCACGTTTACCGCGAAGTTTCTTGAGGGACGTGAGCGGCTTATGATCGAGCGCTACGAGCGCTACATCGCGGGAGTCAAAGATGCTGCGCTCCGAGTGCGGATGGAGGAGGTGCTCGCGCATGAGCGCGAGCACGAGCGGTACTTCATCAACCAGGTGAGGGAGGGAAAAGTGGAGTTCATGTCGAGTATCGTCTTGGGGCTTAATGACGGCCTGATCGAGCTCACCGGTGCGCTCACCGGTTTCTCTTTTGCGCTTGGCACGACGCGCCTCGTTGCCGCGGCCGGGCTCATCACCGGCGTCGCGGCGTCGCTCTCTATGGCCGCAAGCGCATTCCTCCAGGCCGAGTTTGAGGCAGGGAAGCGGCCGCAGAGCGCCGCGCTCTACACCGGCGTCTCGTACCTCGCGGTCGTCGGCATCCTCGTCGCACCGTTTTTCTTTTTCGGCAGCGTTTTTTCGGCGCTCGCCCTGATGCTTACGAGCGCCGTCGCGATCATCGCCGCGGTGTCGTTTTACACCGCCGTGATCTTCGGCCGCTCCTTCGCGCGCCAGCTCGGCACGATGCTTTTCTTCAGCCTCGGCGTTGCGGCAGTTGCATTCTCGATCGGGTTTCTTTTTCGTACACTCACAGGCGTTACGGTATAAGGGTGGCAGTTTGCGAGCGTACCTTTCCCCTGCTCTAGTTTTCGTCGTGTTGGCTGCGGAATGTTGTTAGTTTTTGGCCGAGTCTTGAAACCAGCGAACTGTTCTTGCGAGGCCCTCTTTGAGCGGCGTGCGTGCTCTGAAGCCGAGGAGGCGTCGGGCTTTGTGTGTGTCCGCACGGGTGGCGCGGACATCGCCGATGCGCGGCGGTCGACGCTCGAGCTCGAGCGGCTTGCCAGTCGACCTCTCAATAAGCGAGTGCAGATCAGAGAGCGAGACGCTGGTGCCGCCTGCGACGTTGATTGCCATGCCGGAAAAAGGTTTTGCGGCGCGCATCGCGAGGATGTTTGCCTCGGCTACGTCGTCAACGTAGCAGAAGTCGCGTGACTGCCCCCCGTCGCCTTCAAGGTAGGGTGTTTTCGCGCCGTTTGTAAAGAGTGTTTCGAGCCATGCGGCAATGACGGTCGAGTACGGCGAGTCGCCGTGCTGCCCGGGGCCGTAGACGTTGAAATAGCGCAGGCAGACCGTGTCGAGTCCGTAGAGCTTGCTCCATTGTTGGCAGAGGAGCTCGCAGAGGTATTTTTGGAGCGCGTAGGGCGAGCGGGGGTTTGCGGGCGTGCTTTCCCTCGTCGGAAGTTGTGTCGTGTTGCCGTACACGGACGATGAGGAAGAGAATATGAAGCGTTTGACGTGGTGTTTTGCGGCTGCTTCAAGAAGCGCGATTGTGCCCAAGACATTGGTTTCCGCCGTTTCGTGCGGGTGCTCCACCGAATACGCGACGCGCGGGAGTGCCGCGAAGTGGAAGATATAGGAAGGGGAGTGGTTTCGAAACACACGCGCGAGAAGCTCGCGGTCGCAAATTGAACCGCGATAGAGCGTGGCGTCCTGAGGCACCACTTCAGCGCGGCCGTTTGAGAGATCGTCAATGCCGATAACTGGCACGCGTGGTCGTGCCCTCATGAAGCGCTTCGCGAAATTACTGCCGATAAAGCCGGCGATGCCGGTGATGAGGATAGACATGGTTTACACAATGTTTACACAATTTCCAATTTCTAACTTCTGATTTTTGAGTACGGACTTACCTCAATTCGAAATCAGAAATTAAAAATCCGAAGTTGCGTTAGCAAAATTCGAATTTGCGTCAGCGGTTTGCACAATTTTCAATTTTCAAGGGCCCAATTTTCAAACACGACCGTCGTCGTTATTGAGTCATTGACACATTAAAAATTGATTGAAAATTGCAAAATTGAAAATTGGAAATTAAGTGATTTAGGCATTGACGACATCACTGCGTCCGGAGAAAAGCGAAGCGCGCACATTTGAGACTGTCCGGAGCTGCTCTGGCGTGTTGACGCCGAGGACTTCTTCGGGGAGCGCGGCGGGCAGGGCGAGAATAGAGCGGCCGCGCCCGGTGAGCACGCGCACGGCGTCAGTGAGATAATACTCGCCGTTTGCGCTGTTCGGCCGGAGGTTTTTGAGCGCAGAAAAGAGCGCTCGCGCACGATAGCAGTAGGCGCCCGCGTTGATCTCGCGGATCTCTCGCTCCTCCTCAGTCGCGCTTTTCTCTTCTTCAATCCGCACAACGCGGCCCGAGGCGTTCCGGACGATGCGGCCGTAGCCGGTTGGATTATCGAGGAGGGCGGTAAGAAGTGCTCCTGTCGCGCGTGCCTTTCGGTGCGCGACAAAAAGGCGCGCGAGGGTCTCGGAGCGGATAAGCGGCGTATCGCCGTAGCGGATGAGGACGTCACCGTCAAATCCTTTGAGGAGGCTCTCGGTAATGGAGACCGCATGCCCAGTGCCGCGCTGTTCCTCCTGTCTTATAAACTCAATAGGAAGCTCCGAGTACGCACGCACGGCCCCGGCGACTGCCTCGGCCCGATAGCCGACGACGAGAATGACGCGCTGGGGTGCGAGCGGCACAATGGCTTCGAGCACATGCGCGATCAATGGCTTGCCATCGAGTTCGTGGCAGACTTTCGGGATGTCGCCACCCATACGGGTACCTTTACCCGCCGCAAGGATTATTACTGCAAGGGAGCGCATAGAAAATATGCACTTTCTGTAACTTCGCACGCCTGTGCGACGCTACATGCCTGGGCGCTACTCTCGCGAGCCCGCGTGAGATACAATGCTTAGGCCCCGTCCATAAATACCTTCCCCATCTCGCACTCACTGCACGCCCTTATCGAGCATCGTGCTCAATCGCGAAATCCTCATCGTATCTCGATACGTCTCGGATTCGCTCATTCCGCGCCAAGCTGCATCAGGCCATGCACTGAGCACGATATTAGGGGAACTTATTTATGGACGGGGCCTTACTGATGTTCGTCGGCTTTAAGAAAAATATTCGCTCCTACGCACTCGTGGCGCTTTTTGCCGTGACCGTCTTTGTCTGGTACGCCGCGCTCCGCGAGGAGCGCGGCGGCGTGCTCTCCGTGGCATTCCTCGACGTAGGGCAGGGCGACGCGGCCCTGATTGAGAGCCCGACTGGCCGCCAGGTGCTCATTGACGGCGGGCCGGGGAGGAGCGTGCTCCGCGCCTTGGGGCGCACTATGCCTTTCTTCGACCGCTCGATTGACGTCGTAATTGCAACGCACCCAGACCAGGACCACATCGGCGGGCTGCCGGAGGTGCTTGCGCGCTATCGCGTTTCGCATATCCTCGAGCCGGGCGTCGCTGCGGACACGGCCGTGTACGGTGCGTTTGCAGAGAGCGTCCGAATCGAGGGTGCGGAACACATACTCGCACGGCGCGGGCAGAAAATCGAGCTTGGCGGCGGGGCGTACCTCGACATTCTCTTCCCGGACCGCGACGCAGGCGGCCTCGAGACGAATACCGCCTCTGTCGTTCTAAAGCTCACCTATGGCGCGACCTCATTCCTCCTCACCGGCGACTCGCCGAAGCAAATCGAGGAATACCTCGCGGCGCTCGACGGCGAAGCGCTCGACGTTGACGTCCTAAAGGCCGGGCACCATGGCTCGAAGACGTCGACGTCAGACTACCTCCTCGGCCTTGCCTCGCCTGCCTATGCCGTGATCTCGGCCGGGCATGACAACCGCTACGGCCATCCGCACCGGGAGGTGCTCGACGCACTGGCACGTTTCGGAGTCAAGCCCCTCGGCACGTATGAGCGAGGCACCATCATTTTTGAGAGCGACGGCAGGGAGGTGCGGCTGAAGAAATAGGGGCGAGAGAACGATTGACATATATTAAAGTGCGTGCTACACCTGACATAGGGGTTTTTCGATAGCCACGCCACCTTACATGTGGAGGAATCATCGATGACGTTTTATGTTGTCAGACAGTATGGTGGTTCAGAACGTCGCCTCCAGGGAGTTTTGGTCGTTAGAAAATCAGAGTATTTTGTTATGGAGGCTTTGATCTCTGAGTGTCATGATACGCGCTTAAAACGCGTAAAAGAAGGACCTATCGCTGATCGAGCGCATGCTATCGAATTTGATTTAGGGCCTGAACGCGACTTTATTCCTCCTGCACTTCAGGAAGTATTACGACGTGCTGTCGACGACGGGTGTATGTTGAAATGGATGGTGGTCGACGAAAATCCTAGATTATTTTTCAGTCGTTGGGATGGGCGTTACAGTACCGAACGCGCCTTTACCGAATGGGAGGAGGTAGGAAAACAAGATGGAGGGCTAGAGGTCGTTCGAGATTATGCAGAAGAGGTTTCTCGATCGTAAACCGTAGAAAGCCTGCCGTATCCCTGTGCTCGTGTTTGTCTCACGAGCACAGGGCTTATTTTTTCATGCTTCAATTTGCTAATCAGCGAGGATTTTGGTTTGATAAAGCACAATGCATACCTCTCTGGTGTGCGCGCGAGCGTAGTTCAGTGGTAGAACGCTGACCTGATAAGTCAGAGGTCGAAGGTTCGATTCCTTCCGCTCGCACCAGATAGGAAAAGTCAAAGCATTTCGGAAAGGCGGCGGAGCCGCACCGCTCAAAACCGCAAAAGAACCTGGAGAAAAACATCGGCTCGCCTGCCCGCCTCTGGAGGGAACCATATTTTAATTTTGGGGGAAGAAAATTTTTTAATCCTATGAATAAGAAGGTTACTTTTTTTATAGGTTTATTAGGATATATATTCGCGGGAATAATAGCGCGATTAGTTTTTAGTAAATCTTCTTTTTATCCAGGGTTAGGATTACAGACTGCCGACTACTCAATTGCCAATTTAGCTTTTCTATCAATTATTCCCGCGATAATTTTTGTATTGTTTTTTTTCATTTTTCATTATCTATTTAAAGATAGAGAAAATATTATTTTAAAGTCAAGCGGTTTTATTTTAGTATTTTCTTCTATCTCAATTTATATATGGCGTACACTTTTAGTTTTTGGAATAGGTAGTAATGATCTTCCTATCGATCCAATAATAGGATTATTGGGATTTGTTGGAACGCTTACGACATTTATTTATCTCTCCTATCATTCTCTCCGTCTTTATAAAAGTAGCAGCCGTTTATGGGTAGCCGAACTGATTGCATCAATAGTTGTTTTAGTATCAGGGACTATTTTTAGTGCTTCTGAGTTGTCATATGTAGGTCTAGTCTTACTACCTGCGAGCCTCGTATTTTTCCTATTTTCTTTTTTCACCCTACTTATTAAATCATGGAGAGAAACACATAAGTCATCATTTTTCTTCTCTATTCTTGGTCTACTCGTCATAATTTTCTCAACAGGGCTAGTTTTTGTCATTAAAGTACTTTCCGAATGTTGCCACTGATTATTAACAACTTTTAAGATGGGTCGCCGCCAAAGAAAAATTGGAAATTGTTATCGGTGCGGCTCCGCCGCCTTTCCGAATTTTCGCGGGGGGATTTCTTCGCCGCCGCAGGCGGCGAAATGCGTTCGGACTAATTTAAGTAAGAATGCTGCATGACGTTGTTATGCTTGCTACGATTTTAAAATCGAAAAAACGCTGTTCGTGGGTTGGAAATGATCTGCCGATGCAGCAATATCACGATGAGGAATGGGGCGTGCCTACCTACGATGACCTGAGGGCATTTGAATTTCTTGTACTTGAAAGTGCCCAGGCAGGATTAAGTTGGCGCACAGTTCTCCACAAAAGAGAAAACTATCGAAAAGCATTTGCAAACTTTGATCCACAAAGAGTTTCTCGTTTTTCGAGTCGTGATGTTGCGCGATTGTTAAAAAACTCTGGCATTATTAGAAACAATGCAAAAATTAATGCAGCCATTAATAATGCACATCGGTTTGTTGAAGTACAGGAAGAGTTCGACTCCTTTACGGCATATTCATGGGGGTTTGTTCATAACGAACCAATAAGACACTCTATTCGAGGAATAGCTGATTATCCAACGATAAGCGCTGAATCAGTTGCGTTTGCTGCCGATCTGAAAAATCGCGGATTCAAATTTCTCGGCCCGACGATCATGTATGCTCACATGCAAGCCGTCGGCATGGTGAATGATCACATGATAGGATGTTTTCGTCGCACACGCGTATAATTCGACTACCATCTTCTTTCGGCGACGGTAGCCGAGTACGATGTCGTTTTATGAAAGGCGAGTATGTACAAGAGAAAGCGCGACCGCGGTCGGCACGGAGGCCGCCGCGGCTCGAGTGGAAAGTCGCGCGACGCGGCTCACGGCCGGTGCGGAAAGCACGTGCAATAGAGACGAAGTAGCGGCGGCAGTCGTGCACACTACATGCCGAGCGCGCGACGAATGCGCGTGTCGACTTCGGCCATATCGGCACTGCTTAGTCTGCCTGGCGCATAGCGTACCAAGCGCGGATCGAGCGTTGCCAGTTTCGCGCGGACCCACGACGGTGCAAGGAGGTTTGCCTGTCGCCAGTCTTTGAGCGCGTAATCGAACCGCGTGGCATGCCGCATTGAGGTAATCATGGCAACCGTGAGATCGTCAGTTGCGTGTGTGAACGCAGACACGCTCACCACCACAGCGGGCCGTGTTTTGGCGGTCGAGAGGTCGCTAAAGGGGAAGGGGATGAGGACGACATCACCTCTGCGGTACATCGTAGATTTTTTGCCAGTTGTCATAGAGGGCGTCCTGTGGATTGTCCCAGTCGGCAGCGAAACTCGTCGCGGCGAGCGAACTCCACGCGGTGTCGTTCGCTACCGGGACTGTGTGTAGGCGATCGTCTGACGTGCGATTGCGGCGGAGCAAGCGCACCACTCGATGAACGAGCCGTACTTGATCAGAGCGGAGATCGCGGACGTCTATTGTATTGTGCGTGGTCGTTTGCATAACATGCGCATATCATAGCAAACGATTGGGAAAGGGCAACACGCAGGCGCGTACGCCGACTCGGCAGTTCAGGGCAGTTCAAGCATCGCGACGAATTTTTCGATTGGCACGCTTGCGCCGGAGGCATTGCGGTGCCCGCCGCCGCCGAGGAGAGTGGCGAGATCGAGCGCTGACGGGTTCTGCCCATCGGCGCTCCTCACGCTAAAATTGACGACCGCCCCTTTGAAGCGAAAAATGGCGACCGCGGAGTCGTGTTTTTTCGAGAGCGCATGCCCGAGCTCGGATTCAAAGTAGGGCGAATTGTAGCCCGGTACACGGTGCTCTCCTACACGGAGCCATGTCGGATCGCGGCCCTCGGCAAAGTGCGAGATCAGGGTGTCGGCGTAGCGGGTCATGTGCTCTCCGGCCGCAATAAACGGCTCGAGATTGCCACCGAGGAGCTCAAGTACGCGCTTGGGCTGGTTCATGAGCGTCGAGAGGTGCATCAGAAGATGGCGCGTGCGTTGTCCGAAGCTAAAGCGCCAGAGGTCATTATCTTCGACGAGCGTGATGAGTTCCGTCACGGGCTTCTCGGGAAAAAAGTGGTGCCACGCGAGGGAGGCACCGGAGCGTTCGTTATCAAAGACGAAAGTGAAGTTTTCGTGTTCGCGCGCGAGCTGCTCGAGGGTCTCTTTAATGCCGATGTGGTGATCAATCGTGACGACGCTTTTTGCATGTGCGAGAAGCTCCTGCACGCCGACCGCAATGTCAACGGTGTAGACTTCTGTGTCTGCGCTGACACGCCCGAGGAGGTTCTCGAGCTCGGAGTGTGAAATGTCGTGGCCCACCGGATGGAGCTCGATGTGCGGAAATTTTTTGAGCAGCACCGCGGCGGCCGCAGTGCCGTCCGTGCAGTCTTTGTGATAGAGGCCGATAGTGTGAGGGTGGTGCATATAAGCAAAATTCGAAATCCGAAACAAATCGAATTTCCAAGCAACCAATTTCCAAATTTTCAAATCTCAAACACGAACAACGTTCGGGTTTAGAAATTGGAGCTTTGAGATTTGGAAATTGTCTTCCAAATTGATTCCTTGGAGCTTGGAAATTCGGGCATTGCCTGTATTTTGTGCTTCGATATTCGGATTTAGTGGGCTGAGGCATCGGACGCCCCACAATTTTGTTGTTCAGCGCAAAAAGTGCCAACTAAAACGAATTTTGCTAGAGTATAGCATAGTCTTTCGGGCACGTGGCGGAATTGGTATACGCGCTACGTTCAGGGCGTAGTCCCCGCAAGGGGTTGGGAGTTCGACTCTCCCCGTGCCCACAAACGCGAATTTTTCCATTTGTTTACGTTGTATGGATACTTTGAAACAAAACTGCATAATTATCCACGGCTGCCCATCAGATGCGGAGAAGGCGATGAATCCCACAACCAGAACATACGACAAGCACTGGATTCCTTGGGCCAAAAAGGAACTAACGACACTGGGCATAAAAACAGAAACGCCGCTCATGCCGAGTCCTTGGGAGCCGGACTATGAAAAATTTAAATCGGAGTTTGAAAAATATACAGTGGGAGAAAATACCACCGTGGTCGGCCATAGTTGCGGAGCGGCCTTTTTGGTTCGGTGGCTCGGAGAAACGAAGAGAAAAATCTGCAAACTTGTGCTTGTTGCTCCGTGGAAAATCTCTGACAAAGATGACGCGTTCCGGAAAGCATTTTACGCATGCCCCATCGACGAGACGATAAAATCGAGAGTCAGCAAGGTTGTGATGTTTACTGCCGACGACGAGGAAAGTGATGGAAAAGAAAGTTTACGAATTTTTCACCGCGCATTAGGCGGTGAAATTATCGAATTGCAAGGGCACGGCCACTACACAATGAATGACATGGGAACAGAGGAGTTCCCCGAATTACTTGAAGCAATGGTTGGGAAGTAATCAAGGCACCGTTATGAACGAAATCCCCCATATCGAACACGTCTGGTCGCAGCTGTGTCAATTGTCCTCGGTGGACCAGGACACGAATAGCGTGTCGCTTTTTCATCTGATTGAAGAGCTGGCGATTGAGCGCGCGAAAAGTGCGCCGCCTCCGCCTGAGGGGGGCGTCGTGATCCCCGTCGCCTGCGAGCTTGTGACGCTCTGGCATAAGCGCTCCGAGGGGCAGCACGTGATTGCCGACGTCGAGGTGGCGCTCTTTGATCCTCAAGGGGCGCGGCTTCAGAGTGTGATCTACAAACTCGACATCGCGCCGCAGCATAGTCGTACGCGTTTTCGTCTCAAGATGAATGGGCTCAAGATTACCACTGCGGGCACATATTCGTTTGCGGTGAATATCCGCGGCCCGAATGAGACGCAGTTTGTTGAGGCCGCCCGCGTGCCGCTCGGGGTGCGGATCAGCTGAAAGGCCACTATAGTTCGCTTCTCCACTGAACCATGGGTGACTACAGCGCTTATTTTCGCGGCAAGCAGATTACGCTAATAGGCCTGGGGCTTCTTGGGCGCGGTGTTAATGTGGCGAAGTTTCTTGCGGAGTGTGGGGCGGATATGCTCGTGACCGATTTGAAAACGAAGGATCAGCTTCAGCCGTCGCTTAAAAAACTCGCGCGGTTTAAGAATATTCGCTTCGTGCTCGGCGAGCACCGACTCGAGAACTTCCGGGGTGTCGACATGGTGATCAAGGCCGCGGGCGTGCCGCTTGATTCGCCGTTTATCGCCGAGGCTCGCTCACATGGCGTGCCGGTCAAAATGGACGCGTCACTCTTTGCCGAGCTCGCGCCGCCCGGCGTGCTTCTTGTCGGCATTACCGGAACGCGCGGGAAGTCAACGACGACGCAGTTGCTCTACGAGGTGCTAAACGACTGGCGTAAGGTATTAGGTGTTAGGTATCAGGTTGGCGGACGTTCCGGCCACGAACTCCCCAGTTACCAGTTACCAGTTACCAGTCCCTCGCGGTCACATCGCGTCTTCCTCGGCGGTAACATCCGTGGCATGGCAACCCTGCCACTCCTCAAAAAAGTCCGCCCTGGCGACATCGTCGTTCTCGAGCTCGACTCGTGGCAGCTTCAGGGCTTCGGCGAGGCGAAGATCAGTCCGCACGTTGCGGTTTTTACGACATTTTTCGATGACCACCTTAATTACTATGATAGGGACCGCGGACGTTATTTGAAGGATAAGGCAAACATTTTTACATACCAAAGTGGCGTAAAAAATTTTCAATTTTCAATTTTCAATTTTCAAACTCGGCCAGTATTGATTGTGGGCGCACAGGCGGCACCTTTGATACGCAAACATTTTGCGGAGCACGCACAGCGGATGAAGGTGGTGCGGCCGAGCAATGTACCGAAAAATTGGAAGCTCGCGATTCCTGGCGAGCATAATCGCGCGAATGCTGCCTCGGCGCTCGTGGCGGCGGATGCACTTGGTGTGCCGCGTTCGGTCAGCAAGCGCGCTATTACTTCTTTTCATGGTCTCCCCGGTCGCCTCGAGCTCGTGCGAGAGCTCCGCGGCGTCAAAATTTATAACGACACGTGTGCGACGACTCCGGAGGCAACGATCGCCGCGCTCCGCGCGCTCGGCAGACTAAGCAGCAAGCAGCAAGCAGCAAGCAGCAAGGTCCATCGGATAATTCTTATTATGGGTGGAGCGGACAAAGGGCTCGACATGTCGGGGCTGCTCAAGGAGATTCCAAGGTATTGCAGAGCAGTTATTTGGCTTCCGGGTACTGGCACAAATAGAATTATGAAGCATGAATCAAGAAGCATGGAAACGGAAGCAATAATTCATTATTCCAAATTCTTGATTCAAGAGATGTACACAACCACACTGAGCGCGGCAATAAAGCAGGCGGTCCTTGTCGCAAGGAAGGGGGATAGTATTCTCTTCAGCCCCGCCTTCGCCTCATTCGGCATGTTCAAGAATGAGTACGACCGGGGAGAAAAATTTAATCGCGCGGTAGCGGCCCGTAAAGACACGACCCGCGCGAAGGCGCGGGTCAGTAGAATGCAACATAACGAATCTTAAACACGTAACTTGGTGAGCAAACTGCGTGCTTGCTGCTCCGCCCATTCAATCGCGCTGAAAAGCGACACCACATCGTTCGCTTCGTACGGCGTATGTAGTCGCATCACGCCTTGGATACCGAGCGGAATCTGGTGAAATCCAATGGAGCGGTCGAGAAATGCCCGCACAAAAACATCATTCGCCGCGCACATCACCGCTGGCATGGTGCCGCCGATTTTCGCCGCCTCGTAGGCCAGACTGACGCACGGGAAACGATCGGTATCGCATGGCTCAAAGGTGAGTTCTCCTGGTGCGTCAAACAATGAAAATTTTGTTGCGTTGTGTACGGGGCGCCGCTGTGGGTACAGAAGCGCGTACTGAATGGGAATACGCATGTCCGGCACGCTCAGCTGGGCAAGGGTTGTTCCGTCTTTGAATGCCACCATGGAGTGGATGATTGACTCAGGGTGAACCACTATATCTATCCGCTCCGGAGGAATCTCAAAGAGATGCATCACCTCAATCACCTCAAAACCCTTGTTCATCAGCGTTGCTGAGTCAACGGTGATCTTCGGACCCATTTTCCAGGTGGGGTGCTTGAGGGCCTGTAGAGGTGTCACGCGCTCGAGTTTTCTTTTGGGGGTTTTGCGGAACGGCCCCCCTGAAGCCGTGAGGATAAGTCGTGCGACTGATTCTCGCGGCACTCCCTCGAGGCACTGAAAGATGGCGCTCGGTTCCGAGTCCACCGGAAGGATCCACGCCCCGTATTTTTTTGCGGTTTCCATCGTGAGGACTCCAGCCGCGACCATGGTTTCTTTGTTCGCGAGCGCCATGTCCTTTCCTTTTCCGAGCGCGGCAAGAGTGGGCTTGATTCCAGCAACCCCGACAATGCCGTTGACCACGAGATCGGCCTCTCCGAGAGTCGCGAGTTGTGCAAGCCCCGCTTCCCCCACAAACACCGGGATTGATACCTCCGGTATTAAAATTTTTGCCTGCGATGGATCGCTGACCGCGACGACTTGGGGCCGAAATTCCTTGATCTGTTTATACAACAGGGCGATTTTTTGGTGCGTGGAAAGAGCAACTATTTCGAGCAGATCAGGGTTATTTCGCACCACATCAAGTGTTTGCGTTCCGATAGAACCGGTTGATCCTAAAACGGTAAGTTTTTTCATCGCTTTTCCCTTGCGTTGGCTCGCGGGTTTTTAATTGTGTCTGTGGTGTATAACCACGCTGCGCCAAAAAAGGAGACACGGGTTAGTTGAATAGAGCCTGACGACATAGGAGTCGTTGTAAAAAATACGGCCGCCTGTAGAGCAGGCGGCCGTAGACCGTTCAAGCGTTCTCCACCCTTACCGCCGGCGGATGACAAGCACTCCATTGCGGCCGTCGTGCTGGCCCAGGCTCACGGCGCGGCGGTGTGACCACCACACGTAATCGTTATCCGCGTCGAGGGCGCTATAGGTGTCGGTGCCGTCTGTAGCTATGTTCGATGGCTCGATGTCACGGTGCTGAAATTGTGCCCGGATGATTTCCGGTATTGAGAGGCAGCCCGATGCGGGGTAACCACCACTCGCTAGGTGGCCGCAGGTAGCGTAGAAGTGTGCAAGTATGGCCTTGTTGGCCACAGCGTAGCGCGGATGGCGTGGGTCGTGAGTGAAGTGTACCGGGCCGATACCTCCGGCGACGAACACTTTTATCTCAGCCGAAATGCCTCTACGTATGCCATTTATTATCGCGTCAACAACGCTTGCCGATCGCACTGTGGGCTCGATGTCGCCGACGATAGCAGCGCGGTTAAAGAGGGAATCTCGTCCGGCGTGCGCCGCGATGACCCAGTGCGTTGCGGTGTTGTACGCGACTATAACGTGGCAGTCCGCGACAGAAAACCATGCGCCCGAGTGTGGCGGGAGCACGCACCCCTCTGCCAATGGGCCACGGAGCAGTGCGAATTTGCTGTTGGCGAGCGAAATGCGCTCGGTGAAATCCTCGCTCTCGCAGATAGCTGCGTTAAATCGTGAATGGTCAGGCGCATACACCGTATCGATGCCTGCCTGAAGTGCGACGTGGCGTAGCTGCGAGAATTGCTCGAGTGCTTCCGCGTGTTCGAGTTCCTCTTGCCGGCGCACCGCATCAATACGCCAATCAACGTCAGCACCATTACGGCCGAAAAGGCGTACCTCAACCTTGCCGTCGAACGGCGTGAAGATTGCGCTGGGGTTCATAGGGTTCGATCGATTTCCGAGCATATTTTTTCTCCTCGTCTCTAGGCGTGTGTGACATGTACTTTGTTACCATTTCCAAAAGAAGCGCGGTACGCTTTCGTAATACCGTGCGTACTCGGGCCCTTTCATCTCACGAAGGAGCGTCTCCTCGCGCGCGATGTTTGACCGGACGTAGCAGTAGGTGAGTACGCCGAGCAGAAGTGCGGCGACGTTTTGTAGCAGCAACACGAGCGCGAATGCCTCGGCGAGTGAACCGCAATACATCGGGTTGCGACTCCATCGGTAAAGTCCGCGCACCGTCACTTTTCCTTCGCGAACAATCGGCCCCTTGACTGCATTGCTCCAGTTCGCGCCAAGCTCCCACTTCGCACGAAGCTGAAGCACGATTGCCGCGATAAGAAGCGCAAGTCCCGCGAGGCAGAGCGCGTCATCTTCTGCAAAAATGCCCACAGGAATGGCCCTCAATGGACGAAGCACGCTCACAAACAACCACGGTGCAAGAGAACGAACAATGAGTGCGCCCCACAACAAGAGGAGTGCTCGTTCTTGAACCCAAAGCCATGGTACTTGTCGGTGCTTTTCGACACGCCCCTGTACTATTTTTTTGGAGAGCCACCACCTGCCAGTCCTGAGGACGACAAAGAGCGAAACGATGATAACGAACAACGTTGTGTTTTCGATCACGGTTTTCTCCTCCGTGTGAGTGACTGCGAAGATTCAACTGTCCGCGCTTCAAACTACTACAGTTGCCGCCGGAGCACAACGACACGCTACATTGCAGACGGACGGTGTCGGGCGCGAACGGGCTTGCTTTCGGCAAGGTCCTGTGGTAGCTTGCGCCGAGGATTGCATCGCGGCATAGTGCCGCAGCGCAACGTACGTTTCAGCGCAACAGTATTGTTGCAGGGAAAGGAAGTTGAGATGGAGAACCAGGCCACATATGGCGGCATACTGAGGTATCTTGACGCAATACCGATTCCGTCGAGTGCTATCGCGGTGCCGGTGCGGACCACGCAGACGGCAGAGACCCTGGCGGCATCTCGTATTCTTTTTGATTTTGTCCATGATGAAGCCAGGCAGAGCCAGTTGGCAAGGTTTTTCGACGCTGTCAGCGTCGCACGGAAAGAGTCGGGGTTTGTTCAATCGTGTCGGCGGCTTTTAGTGCCCGAACGCGCCCCTTACGGTTTGCGCGGTTTTTCTTTTCTGACCGAAGAGCATGGCCTATTTCTCCCACTTATTTGCGCCGCTATGAAGTGGGGGATTGATGTGCCTCCTTCTGACCCCGTGCTTACCAAACTTCGCCGTGTCTCTATCGACTCAAGCGCGCTGGGGGTAGTGGTGCAGGCGGGCGGAGGAGATTATTCTATTAAAACACGTCTCGACGGTAGCACACTCGGCGGCGAGCTCCACATTGTAGGAAAAAACGTCAAAAAGGAACTCGTGGTTCTTGAGCGTCGGTGTTTACAGCTCGGATTCGGAACGATCCAGGAACCCATGGAGACAACGGGTCAAATCGGCGTGGCGCTCTTTGCCACAGAAGTTTTGTGGTATCCGATCTTCGGGCATGACCATGTCGTTAAGTATCTGCGGCACGCGCTCCAGGGCGCGATCGGCAGGGTGACGGACCCGCTACAGTTGGTGCAGTTGATGGCGAAGTGTGAGGCGAACGCGCCGCGTTTGCGCGAGGTTCTCTTTGCCGAGCCCGAGAAGGACCCAAGAAGCTAAAGGCCCAGAAACATAGCCCAGCCGCTTTTAAGCGACTGGGCTATCCGATTTTTCGGCAGACTTCTTTACAACGATACGAAGCCCGCTCCCTCGCGCGTGAGGGAGCGGTGTACGTTTGAGCGCGTGCTGCGTATGGCTTGCTCGGCGTTGTTTACTGATCAGCGAAGTTGTGCGTTGGGATCGAGACGGAAGCGGTCGAGGAAGTCCTGTCGCGCATTTTCGGGCGATCTCGATAAGAACACGCCCACCAGAGCAAAAAATGTGACCAAGCACGAGAAGGTTAGGAAGGTTAGGGCGTTCCTGGCGTGTGCTGCGGCATTTCGTGCAGGGTATGCCACTTCGAGTTCGAGTCCCGCGAGGTAGCTGAGGGCAGCAACAGCGCCAACAAATCCGAGCCGCCAGAGCCAGCCGCGAAATTTCACACGCCTGCTTGCGGAAACAATGCTCGCGATTTCCCCGATCGGTCGGATGCTCTCGCCCCAGAGGGCGATGCGGTGGCGGACGCTATTTTTGTCTGTCCCAATAAAAAGGGGATCGCGAAGATCGCGCCGCTCCGGCGTGCGAAGCTCGTAGCTCGCAAAGAGTTCCAGTTCATCCGCGAAGCGGAGTTCCTCATGGACTTCCTTTGGCGCTTCGTGTTGCGCCAGGGTGCGCGCGACGGTGTGGTGCAAAAGGGCGCGATTGGCATGCGAGTATGCATATCGCGTCGGGAGCCACGCCTGCCACGTGCTCTCTTCTTCGGCCGAGATCACAGGGTAGAAGAGTGATGGTTCGAGTTCGGTGAGCGCCGTGTTGTCCGGTGTTGCAAGCGTGTGCGTACGGAAAATATCTGTTTGCATGAGACGTCCTCCTCTGTGCAATATTTATTCTCGCGCAGGCATGACCTGTGCACTTGGTATCTATTCTTACATATAGCAGGAATGCTGCAGTGAGGCAAGTCTCTTTGTCGAAGACGCGGCTGCGCCTACATATACCAAACGCCCCCGAAGGGGCGTTTGGTATAAATGGGATACGTGCGCTCCGGAGCACACATTTCTTTTACGCGGTTATTTCACCGCGTCTTTGAGCGCCTTTGCGGCGCGGAACTTCGGCACGCGCTGTGCTGCCACCTGGATCGTCTCTCCGGTCCGCGGGTTGCGGGCTTGCCGTGCGGCACGCATCTTTGCCGAGAATATACCGAGGCCAGCGATCGAGACTTCGCGTCCTTGCTTGAGCGTTGCCACAATGGCCTCCATGAGGACCTCCATGGCCCGCTCGGCCTGAGCCCTCGTGAGCTCGACCTTGTGGCTGATTTCGTTCACTAAATCTGCTTTGTTCATAGGAAAAGGTTAATTATCGCGAGTAAAATCGACCCAAACCCTTACACCTAGCCATTATAGGGCACTATCGGCGGTGCGCAAATGATAAAAATCGTGACTGTGGATAGCGAAAGTGGACGTGTATCTTGTATTTTGTATTTCGTAGTTTGTATAAAAGCTGAATCTCGCTATACAAAATACGAGATACAAGATACGAAATACAAGCTACAAGTTACCGCGCGAACTCTATCGCCCTGGTCTCGCGAATCACGGTTACTTTGATCTCTCCCGGAAATTTGAGCTCCTGCTCGACGCGTATTGCGATCTCGCGCGCGGTGGCGCGCGCCTCGGCGTCGGAGACGTCCTCGGGCTTCACAAAAATGCGTATCTCGCGGCCTGCCGAGAGGGCGAAGGATTTTTCGATTCCCGGGAACGAGTTGGCGATCGCTTCGAGGTCTCCGAGGCGCTTGAGGTAGTTCTCTACGCTGTCGCGGCGCGCGCCGGGGCGGCCTCCGGAGATCGCGTCCGCGACTTGGACGATGATGGACTCGAGCGTCTCGTACGGGTATTCCTCATGGTGCGATTGCATGGCGAGAACGATCGCGGGGTCCACGTTGAACTTCTGAAGGATGCGTCGCCCGATCTCAACATGCGTACCTTGCACGTCGTGATCCACGGCCTTGCCGATATCGTGGAGGAGTGCCCCTGCGCGCGCGACAGCGGGGTTTGCGCCGACCTCCTCGGCGATCATGCCTGCGATATGGGCCATTTCGATTGAGTGCTGGAGCACGTTCTGTCCGTAGCTCGTGCGGAAATGGAGGCGCCCCAGGATGCCGAGGAGCTTCGGGTCGAGGTTGAGCGCGCTGCACTCATAGGCGGCCTGCTCGCCTTTCTCTTTGATGATTTTACTGATGTCCGCCTGGGCTTTCTCAACAAGATCCTCGATCCGCGCGGGCTGGATTCTGCCGTCGAGGATGAGATTCTCGAGTGCGAGGCGCGCGACGTGGCGGCGCACCGGATCAAAACAGGAGAGCGTGATCACCCCCGGCGTGTCGTCAACAATCACCTCGACGCCGGTTGCGCGCTCAAAGGCTTTGATATTGCGGCCCTCTTTGCCGATAATTTTTCCCTTGACGTCGTCCGAGGGGAGGGCCACGGTTGTCGCGAGCGTCTCCGAGGTGACGGCGTTCCCGAGCCTATGGATCGCGGTCGTGAGGATCTCGCGCGCGCGGCGCTCCAGGCGCTCGAGACCCGCGCTCTCGAGCTTCTGGACGCGCACCATCATGTCCTGGTCGAAATTTTTCTCGACCGTCGCGAGCAGTTCCGCGCGAGCCGCCTCCTCACTGAGACCCGCGACGCGCTCGAGCTCGCTCTGCTTGCGGCGCTCGAGTTCCTCGGCTCGCGCGCGTACCGCTTTTACCTCCTCGACTTTCTGCTTCACCCGCTCGACCTCGGCGTCAATCTCGCCTTGCCTGCGGTCGAGGAGTTCTTCTTTTTTAATAAAGCGCTCTTCGGTGCGTCTGAATTCGCCCTCACGGGTCTTCAGCGTGCGCTCGAATTCGGCCATCCCGACTTTTGCCTTTTCTTCTCCCTCGGCGACGATTTTTTGTGACTTTTCCTTGGCGTCAAGCATCATCTGCTTAATCGCAAGTTCCATCGAGCCCTTTTTTCCGAGCGAGACGATCCAGCGCAGGAAATATCCGAACGCTGTGCCTAGTAGGCCGGAGGCGGCGGCGAGAGCCAGTGCTATTTTAAGTGACATAGAGACGAAGGGCTTGCTCTATGCCGGTCGTGCATGAGTGTTCTTTGAGGCGCGCGAGGTTCGGGAATCCTGAGTCAGACGTACGAAGAGATACCCCCGTGTGCGCCAGGGCTCGAGCGGAAGGAATCTCGACATGTGCGGCTCAGGTGGGGTATGCTCATGAGAGAGACAAGCACGATACGGCCGGAGCAAACAACAATTGACTAAATTCCGGTAATAGCTACACTATACGCCGGAGTGTTCTTTTTGTCGAGCTGCTTTGAGGGAGGAGGCGATAGGCCATGGCGTTTCTCAGTGGGTTATGTAGCCGTTGTCCGGGTGTCCTCATTGGGAGCTATTGGTGCGCGCACCTAGCGTGGTCCTTGTGTTTGTGGGGCTCATTTTCGACATTCGACAGTACGTGGTGGCGCGACCTTGGGGCGCATGCGGTTTCTGGGGCCATGCTTCTACTGTCGTGGTACGTTGCCTTCGGCGAGCCGAGCCCGCTGCCCGGCTGGGCACGGCGTATGTGCGAGTGGTTTCTCGTCCATCATACGTATACACGGGCTGTCTTTTTTGCGATTGTCGAGGGTGTGGTGTGGGAGCTTTTCGAGTGGACTCTCGATCGTGTGCGGTTATCTCTACCATTCCATCTTGCGGCGGCGCAAGACGGTTGGACGGACACACTGCTCGATATCGCCGTGGCGATCCCGACCGCGATGCTCGCGATGGCTGCGATCAGATGGCATGAGCGGCGGCGTCGATCGGCGCGCGAGCCTGTGGCGGTATGCGCCGCACCCTAACCCCCCTACGTTTGGCGTAGGGGGTTTCGTCGTGGCTGCCCGCCAGGCTTGTGCACAGACCGCAAAGATTATCGCGCGGGTTGTTTGGTATACTGTGTGTAAATATAGGATTGAATTTTCAATTTCTAATTTTCAATCAATTTTCAATTATTCAATTTTCAAACACGAACGGCGCGCCACCGTCATTGGATCATTGTAACATTGAAAATTTATTGGAAATTGAAAATTGTAAATTGAAAATTTTGTATGCACATAGAGGACCCCCAGCTCATTGAATTCATCGAAGACGCCGGGCTTGTCTCGCGTGCCGATCTCGACCGAGCGAAGACAGAGGCGACGAAAAAGAAAACACCCCTCGGCGACTTTCTGGTGACCGATGGCAAGATTACCGCGGATGACTTACGTCGCATCGAGGCCTATATTCTCGGCATACCCTTTGTAAGCTTGCATGACCAACCGCTTGACCAAGCGACGCTCGCCCTCGTGCCCGAGCCCATCGCACGCACGCACAATATCGTCGCGTTCCGCAAAGACGGCGAGACGCTCGAGGTTGCGATGCTCGACGTCGAAGACCTCGGAGCTATTGATTTCGTGAAGAAGAAGACCGGTCTCAAAATCCTGCCGCGCCTCACCGACAGCGTTTCGATCAAGGACGCGCTCAAGCTCTATCAGCGCGGGCTCCATGAGGAATTTGGGGAGCTTATTAAAACCGACACCGCCGCGCTGCCGGACATTAAAGCCGCCGCGGAGGATATAGGCGGGGGCGGCGAGCCGAAAAGCGAGGCAGACCTCAAGAAGCTCGCGGAGGATCTGCCGGTTATAAGAATTGTCGACACGCTCCTTAAGCACGCCGTGCTCCAAAATGCCTCGGACATCCACATCGAGCCGATGGAAAATCAGGTTCTCGTGCGCTATCGGATTGACGGCCTGCTTCGCGACGCGATGGTGCTCCCGCGGCACGCGGCGGAGAGCATTACGGCGCGTATCAAGGTGCTCGCGCAGCTGAAGCTCGACGAGAAGCGCCTGCCGCAGGACGGGCGCTTTAAGGTGGAGTCCGAGAGCGAGCGGGTGGCGATCCGCGTCTCGATCCTACCCACCTACTTTGGCGAGAAGACGGTGATGCGTCTCCTCAGAGAGAGCGTTCAGGGATACACACTCGAGGGGCTTGGCTTTCACGGTGCGGCGCTTGAGCAGGTGCACCATGCGCTCACCAAGACGACCGGGATGGTTCTCACCACAGGCCCCACTGGATCAGGTAAAACCACGACGCTCTATACCATGCTCGACATCCTAAATACTCCGGGCGTCAACATTTCGACCATTGAAGACCCGATCGAGTACCAGATGGCGCGCGTCAACCAAACGCAGGTTCGCCCCGAGATCGGGCTTACCTTTGCCTCGGGGTTGCGCACCCTCGTGCGGCAGGACCCAGACATCGTGATGGTCGGCGAGATACGCGACACTGAGACCGCAGGGCTTGCGATCAATGCCGCGCTTACCGGCCACCTCGTGCTCTCGACCTTGCACACAAACTCCGCTGCGGGCGCGATGCCGCGCTTGATTGATATGAAGGCCGAGCCGTTCCTTCTCGTTTCGACTCTCAACGTGGTGATCGCACAGCGGCTCGTGCGCCGCATCGGCAAAGAGCGGGAGAAACTATCCCTCACGAAGAACGACCTCGCGTCGCTCGAGAAGCACGTTAATCTCGATCGCATTCAGAAGCAGCTTGAGGAGGAGAGTGTGATACCGGAAGGCACGAAGTTCGACAAAATCGCGTTCTACCGGCCGAAGCACCCCGATGCGCTGGAAGGTTATCAGGGACGTGCGGGCATTTACGAGGTGCTGGTCGTCACGCCGGCGATTAAAGAGCTCGTGATGCGCGGCGTCCCTTCCGATGAGATCGCGGCTCGTGCGCGGGCGGATGGGATGCTCACCATGTTTGAGGACGGGATCTTCAAAGCGGCGCAGGGGATAACGACGATAGAAGAGGTGCTCAGGGTAATATCAGAGTAGGCAAATTTTCAATTTTCAATTTTGCAATTTTCAATCAATTTTGCAATGACTCAATTTTCAAACACGAACGACGTCGTCGTCATTGAGACGTTGAAAATTTATTGAAAATTGAAAATTGAGAATTGGAAATTGCGATAGCTATGCCTTCCTTCACCTACAAGGCCAAAAAAACCGACGGTGCCGAATACGACGGCACCTTCGACGGCGTTGATCGCTTCGCGCTCTTTCACCATATCCGCGAGGAGGGCGGCACGGTGGTCTCGTTTGAGGAGAAAGGAGGAGAGAAACGCCGTGCGTTCCATGTGAACCTCGAGTCGATTAACGCGTTTTTGAGCCGGGTCAGAGAGCACGATAAAATTTCTCTCGCGAGGAACCTCGGCGCGATGCTATCCGCCGGGCTCTCCGTCTCCCGCGCGCTCGAGATTCTCGATCGCCAGATGCGGCACCCAGCGCTCCGGAGAGTCTTCGGGCACCTCCAGGGCTCAATCAGCGCCGGCAAAACGCTCCATGAGGGGCTCTCCGCGTTTCCGCGCGTGTTCCCGCCGCTTTTTATCGCGATGGTGCGGGCAGGGGAGGAGAGCGGCGGGCTCGCACAGGCGCTCGCGCTCATTTCGACCCAGATGGAACAAACGTATCTTCTCAAAAAACGTATTCGCGGCGCAATGATGTACCCGACGATCGTCCTCTGCGCCATGGTAGCGGTTGGCGCGGCAATGATGGTCTATGTGGTGCCGACCCTCTCGGACACCTTTCGCGAACTCAAGGTAGAACTTCCCACGAGTACGCGCATCATCATCGGCATTAGCGATTTTATGAAAGCGCACTATCTGCTTGCGTTTGGTGGAGCCGTAGCGGCAATCGTGGGCTTTTTCGCGCTCCTCCGCACGCGTCTTGGTCGCCGCGCCAAGGAGATCGTCCTACTCTATACCCCGATCATTCGCCCCTTGGTCCAGGAGACGAATGCCGCGCGCGTCGCCCGCACGCTCTCCTCGCTCCTCTCTGCCGGCGTGGCGATTACCCACGCCTTTGAGATTACTGCCGACGTGGTGCAGCACAGCTCATTTCGCGCCGTGCTCGTCGAGGCCGAGGGGCGAATTCAGAAAGGGACGTCGATTGCGGATGTGTTCCGCGCCGCCGAACATCTTTATCCGCCGTTCGTCTCCGAGATGATCGCGGTTGGCGAGGAGACAGGCGATCTCTCCGCAATGCTTGTGCGCGTCGCTGATTTCTACGAGGAGGAAGTATCGCGCAAGACCAAGGACATGTCAACGGTCATCGAACCGTTTCTTATGGTGACGATCGGCGCCGGCGTCGGCTTCTTTGCCGTGTCCATGATCCAGCCCATTTATTCGTTATCGTCGGCAATTTAGGTTTGTATAGCGCAAAGTGCTGCTAGAATTTTCAATTTACAATTTTCAATTTTCATTAAATTTTCAATTCCTCAATTTTCAAACACGAACGACGCCGCCGGCATTGAATCATTGACACATTGAAAATTGCAAAATTGAAAATTTAAGATACGGCGAGCACTTTGGTTTTGGCATGTGATATTAGTGCGACTACCAGTATTTATGCGCGGTTTCACTTTAATTGAAATTCTTATCTCTGTTGCAGTCATTGCGATTCTCGCAAGCATTGCGACAATCTCGTTTACGGGCCTCCGCGAGCGGCAGGCGCTTTCAATCGGCGTCGAGGAGGTGCGCACACTCCTCTCTCGTGCCCGGGCGCGCACGCTTGCCGCGGAAGATGACAGCGTTTTCGGGCTCCACATAACCACTTCATCAGTCACGCTTTTTCGGGGTGTGACGTACAATCCTGCTGCAGGAGACAATGAACTGCATGTGCTCGATTCGCTCGTGACGATTTCCGCCCACGCACTTGCTGGCGGCGGCGCGGACGTGGTATTCGACAAACGAACTGGGATGACGAGTGATTACGGTACGATAACGGTGGCTCTCGCGAGTGACGTGAGCGAGAATAAGGTCATCACGATTGCGCAGACGGGGCTTGTGGAATAGCGAAATGGCCAAGGCAGCTGGTCGGGCCGAATTTTCAATTTACAATTTTCAATCAATTTTCAATTACCCAATTCTCAAACACGACGCCGTCCGTAATTGAGTCATTGAAACATTGAAAATTTATTGAAAATTGAGAATTGGAAATTTAATTGCGGTTATGTTGCTTACTACCAAGCCACCACGGGGCTTCAGCCTCGTTGAGGTCGTCGTCGGTTCCGCCATCATTCTCATCGTGCTCGGCGGGCTTATTGCCGCGTTCACTCGCTACGCAGCGACGCTTTTCCGCACTACCGATCGGGTACAAGCAACGTATCTTGCCGAGGAGGGGATTGAAGTGGCGCGTATCCTCCGCGACGCGAGCTGGACCAGCTTTGCCGCGCTCACGCTCGATACGCCGTACCGGCTCGCGCTCTCAAGCGGCGTGTGGGAGGCGACGACAAGCGAGGCGCTCATTGATGGCGCGTTTGATCGCACGATGACGCTTCAGAGCGTGTATCGGCGGACGAGCGATAGTGATATCGTTGCGTCAACCTCGCTCGCGAGCAAGGCGATCGACCCCGACGCGCGGTACGTTTTAGTGCGCCTCAGCTGGAGCCCGCTGCCGTTCTCCGAGGCCTCTGCGGAGGCATTTGAGGCAGGCTCCACAGACGGGGATCTTGGGGGCTTTCCGTCAAATAACGGCGGCAATGGCGACATCGCGCAGGGTTTCACCGTGCCTGCCGGGAGCGACATCGTGGTGCCGCGCGTGGAGCTTTATCTGCGTCGTGTAACCGCCGCACCATCTGATTTGTACCTTGAAATCCGAAGCGGCTCGACGGTAGGGCCCGTCGTTGCGACGTCCGCGACGCTTGATGGCGCGTCCCTGCCTGCGACACTGTTGTGGACTTCATTTACTTTTCCGACACGGCCGACGCTCACCGGGGGCGTTCTCTACCACCTGCGCCTTCGGAGTGATCCCGATTCGACCGTCGCATTTTCCGGTTCGATCGGAACGATTCATTGGGGCTATCTACAGGCTGACCCGAGCCCCTACGGAGGCGGCATCGCGCGACGATACGTTGGACGTCTTGGGAATCCACTGGACGAAGGTCAGGCGCTCGATCAGTACGACTTTTCGTTTCGTGTCTACAAGGAAGTGCCGGGCGGTTTTGCTGAGGCAATCGAGTACACGACACACCTTGTGAATTTGTTTGAGACACCGTAGGCGAAATTTTCAATTTTCAATTTTGCAATTTTCAATAAATTTTCAATGAATCAATTTTCAAACACGTAACCACTCACCTTCGTACACAACCGCGTAACAAAGCCGTCATTGCGAGGAGCAAGATCCCTTCGCTTCGCTCGGGACAGGCTCCGCAATTCAGAGTCAGTACGTAAAACCCCTGGATTGCTTCGCTCCTTTTAGTCGCTCGCAAAGACGGGCGTGAGTGATTACTCAAACACGAACGGTGCCGTGGTCATTGAGACATTGAACCATTGAAAATTGCAAATTGAAAATTATGCGAGATTTCCAACATCCAAAACTCGGTCAGACATTGATTGAACTACTCGTCTATGCTGCGCTCGTGGTCATCATTGGCGGTATCGTGACGACGATGCTTGTCGCGATGCAGCGCGCGATTGCGCAGACGCTTGTTGCGCGCCGCGTTCAGGCGACGGCCGCAGTGGTACTTGAGCGCATCGTGCGCGACGCGCGAGTGGCCCATGACATTGACGAGCTCGCGAGTACGCTTGGCGTGCATCCCGGGCGTGTGACCCTGCTCGTTCGTGATGAGGGCGGCGGGCCGGATGTCGCGTACGCCTTCGAGGCGGTAGCGTCAGCGCTCGAAGTGCGGCGCAACGGCGTGCTTGAAGGATCCCTGACGCCCGACACCGTTTCGGTTGCGAATCTTGTTTTTCGGGAAGTCGTAACGCCGGTGTCGGAGGCGCTCCGCATCGAGCTCACGCTGCATGCGGAGCAGGGGCGGGCGTCGAGTACGGAGAAATTTTATGTAACTACCGTTTTGCGGGATTCGTATCAGTTGGAGTAATCGTATGTCTTCGTGTGTGAAAAAATTTTTAATTATCAATTTTGCAATTTTCAATCAATTTTCAATTACCCAATTTTCAAACACGACGCCGTCGTCATTGAGTCATTGAAACATTGAAAATTGTAAATTGAAAATTATGACATACCTGCAATCTCAAAACCGCGGCGCCGCTCTCACTCTCGCCGTTCTGATGCTCACCGCCGCCATGATTCTCGTCGTCGGCGGCGTGATGTTCCCTGCGCTTCACGCGATCCGCTCCGCGCACGAGTTCACGCGCTCCGAGGACAGTTTTTTTCATGCTGAAGGATTGCTTGAGGACGTGCTCTATCGGATGCGCGAAGACGTCGACGTGGATACGCTCGAGGTTTTCTCGGAGAGCGGCCGCGTCGCCACCGCAACGGTAACAGCAGTGGGGACGCTCCAGGAGATCGTCTCACGTGGTGAGCGACTGCGCTCAGTGCGTAAGGTGCGCGCGCTTCTTGATATCGGCAGCGGTGGCGCGGTGTTTAACTTCGGCATTCAAGCAGGCGATGGCGGTGTTGATCTCGATAACAACGCGAGCGTTATAGGCAATGTCTATTCAAATGGTCCAATAGTAGGCGAAGGCCTCAACGACATTACGGGCTCAGCCGTTTCAGCGAGTACAACGGGGCTTATAGACGACATTCATACCGGAGCGGATGCGTTCGCACACATGATCAAAGATTCCCTCGTTGACGGCGATGCCTACTATCAGATCATAACCGGCACGACTGTCACCGGCACGCCTTTCGATGAGAGTCCGGATCAAGCGACGAGCACGCTCCCCATAAGTGACGCGATGGTAGCAGACTGGGAGGCGGACGCTGTCTTGGGCGGCACACTCGTGTGCAATAGCGGATCAGAGCATAAAATTACAAGCGATACGACACTTGGCCCGGTAAAAATTCCCTGCGATCTTGAGATTTCCGGCAATACGACGATCACACTTCGCGGCGTGGTGTGGGTCGAGGGAGATATGAATGTTCAGAATAATTCTATTATCCGCGTCGATCCTTCTTTGGGCGCGAAGAGCGTGCCAATTATCGCTGACAAGCCGTCGAGTCCTCTCACCAAAGGAAAGGTGATACTGCAAAACCACGCCACGTTCCAAGGATCTGGAGTGGGTAACTCATATGTATTAGTCCTCTCGCAGCATGCTTCGAGCGGTTGTGGGGGCACACCGGCGATTGATGCCAAAAATTTTGCGACCGGCGACCTCCTCGTCTACGCTGGCCATGGTGAGGTATTGATTGAGGACAACATTAATCTCAAAGAAGTGACCGCAAACTGCGTGCACGCAAAGAACAGTGCTCAGGTTGTCTACGAAGGCGGACTTGCAACGCTCCTTTTTGTTACCGGCCCCAGCGGCGGCTATATCATCTCAAGCTGGCGGGAGGAGGAGTAGGTGGGCGAATTTCCAATTTCCAATAACCAATTTCCAAACAATTTTGCTTCAGCGTGCCGCGTGCGCTACACTGGGGCCATGGCGGCAGGCAGACAATACTTTCTCGTTGCAAACTGGAAGCTTCACCCGGCGCGGATGGCCGAGGCGAAGATGCTCGCGGGTATTGCAAAGAAGCGGGCGAATCGCTGCACTCGCGTGCTGAGCGTAATTTGTCCGCCCGCGATTTTTCTCGCGGAGCTTGCCGCACGCTACAGCTCGCAGAGGCTCTCCTTCGGCGCGCAGGATTGCTTTTTTGAAGAGCGCGGCGCATTCACCGGAGAAATCGCGGCGCAGATGATTAAAGACGTGCGGGGGCAGTATGTGATTCTCGGCCACTCGGAGCGCCGCGCACTCGGTGAGACTGACGAGACGGTTAGTAAGAAAGTACGCGCCGCGCTCGGCGCGGGGCTCACCGCAGTGCTCTGCATCGGCGAGCGCGAGCGGGACGATGAGGGTCGCTACCTCGCGTTTCTCGAAAGCCAGCTTGGGGCGGCGCTCGCAGGGCTCTCGCGGCAGAAGCTCGGCAAGCTCATGGTCGCCTACGAGCCGATCTGGGCTATTGGGAAGGGCGCGGAGAGCGCAATGGGTCCGCACGACATGCACGAAACTTCGCTTTTTATCCGGAAAGTTCTTCGCGAGCGCTATGGCGAGAGAGCGGCGTTTGCCGTGCCCATACTCTACGGCGGATCAGTCGCACCGGAGAACGCGGCAGCGATTGTGCGGGACGGCGAAGTCCAAGGCCTCCTCGTGGGCCATAAGTCGCTTGACCCGAAGGCATTCGGGGAGATTATGGGAGAGCTTGACAGCATTTGATCCTCAATCATCAGGCGTTGTCAGAATTTTCAATGCTCAATTTTCAATTTTCAATCAATTTTCAATTACTCAATTTTCAAACACGACGCAGCCCGTCTTTGAATCATTGGGACATTGAAAATTTATTGGAAATTGGAAATTGGAAATTGGAAATTTAGACCGTGCACATATTCCGAGCATTCGAGACGCTGCCAATCTTCGAGGCAAGCGGATAGTGCTGCGCCTGGACTTGAATGTCCCTCTGACTCCGCAAGGCGAGGTGGCGGACGATTTTCGTATTCGCAAGGTGTTGCCGACGCTCGCGCTGCTCGGTGAGCGGGGAGCACTGGTGCGCGCCGTGAGCCACATTGACGGTGCGGGGGGGTCGCTGCGCGCGGTTGCGGACTATATGGTTCGGCATCTTGGCGTCGCGCTCACATTTGTGCCGGAAATGGCGCACCCGCAAGCTGCACTCGTACTCGAGCGCCAGAGTCCGCGCGAGATTGTGCTTTTTGAAAACATCCGCCGCGAGCCCGGGGAAGAGCGTAATGACCCGGCGTTTGCCGAGCGTCTCGCTGGCCTCGGGGATGTATATGTCAACGACGCGTTCTCCGTGTCGCATCGCCCCCACGCCTCGATTGTCGGCGTGCCAAAACTCCTTCCATCCTATACGGGGCTCCAGTTTACTGATGAAATCGAACACCTCTCGCAGGCCTTTGACCCGCCGCGCCCGTTTATCTTTATCATCGGCGGCATTAAATTTTCGACGAAGTTGCCTCTCGTGCGTAAGTTCCTCGATATCGCCGATGCCGTGTTTGTCGGCGGCGCGCTTGCAAACGACATTTTCCGGGCGCGCGGGCTCTCGGTGGGGAAATCGGTTGTTTCAGAGGAAGCGCTTGATCTATCTGGCATCGTTAATCACCCAAAACTCCTCACGCCCTCGGACGTCCGGGTGCGTCCGGCGGATGATCCGCGCGAAGAGGCAGCGCACCTCGCGCGGCCGGAGAATGTCAGCGCCGACGAGATTATTATGGACGCGGGGCCAGCGACACTTGAGGCGCTTCGCGAGAGCATCGGCTCGGCAGCGTTCATTGTCTGGAATGGCCCCCTTGGCGATTACGAACATGATTTCGAGGAGGGGACCGAGGCGCTTGCGGCTTTGATCGCTGCGGCACTCGGGCGCTCGGTCGTTGGCGGCGGCGATACCATTGCCGCGATCAGTCGCCTCAAACTTGAAGCAAAGTTCACCTTTGTCTCCACCGGCGGTGGCGCGATGCTCGACTTTCTCGCCGATAGCATGCTGCCGGGTCTTGAGGCGTTGATGGCGCGTGTGTGAAGTCGGTTAGTTTTCACTCTCCGGGGTTTTTGGGGTTGGGGACGACCACTTCTCCGACTGAATACCCAATATCAGCTTTCATCTTGCGCGGACTTTTTCGCGCCTCAATGCCTCTCTGTATCGCGCCCACTAAGGCCTCTTCAAATTCGCGTGTCTTGGAAATTTTTCTAGTTTTTCTGCTTGAAACCGCCAGAACATGTCTTTGACGGCTTTCTCGCTAAAATATCACACGCTATATTCCCAATTTCTAATTTTTTCTGCATACTGCTCCTGCAATATAAGATATTCCTCTTTCAGTAAGAGCAACAATTGGGTGTCGGGGTAGCACAAACGAAATTCTTGATCACGTTGGTATGAGTATGGCGCGAGAAAATTTTTAATTTCTACAAAAAGATCCAACTCGGGTAAATAGAAATCTGGCGTATAATTTTGTCTTAAAAGCCGAAACGTCTTTGGTTGATGTACCCATCTAATACTAAAGAAATCAAGCAGGCGGGCAAAGTTGGCCTCCCACCGACTATAGAAATATATATCTCCGAGATCAGCACGCACGCCAGCCTTGGCGCGTGCGGCTCGTGGAGACGTTGGTTTTCCACCAATTACTTGCATCGCGCACCTATTGCTGCAAAACTTTCGAGGCTGCCATCGCGCAAATACAATTTCTTTGCCGCACAGTGCGTTTTCACACCTCCCTCGTACAGGAGGTACCCGGATGACACCTTTATGCTTATTGGGGCGACCGCGTAGTGCGTTTGCAATTTTATGCCTCGTGGCCTCAGTGTGGTGACGCAGAACGTTATTATACATCGCCGCGCAAGATTGAGAACAAAACTTTTTAGGGTCGGAGGGATTAACGACGAACACCCGACCACAGGCAACTTGTAGACAAGTTCGTTCCTCCTTTTTGCACAAACTACCTAACTTACCTTCCTTCCAACCGTTGATAGAAATCACGCTTTGTTTTTCTCTGTATTCCAAAGAATCGTAAAAAGCGTATCTCATAGAGCCGGTGGAGGGACTCGAACCCACAAAGCCTTCGCTTTACAAAAGCGCTGCTCTACCAATTGAGCTACACCGGCGCCTCTCAACCACCACACTAACACAAAAGCCCTGCCTCTTGCAGGGCTGTCGGCACTCTTTGCTCTCCACTCGCCGCTTTCTCGTTCTACCCTCCACCCTCTACTTTCCATCCGCTACTCTCTCTTTGTACCCTGCCATCTTACGCAAGAAGGGCGAGGCGGTGGATGTCGCGGCGAGCGCACGTTTGCTCGCAAACATCATGTTCGTCGCACGCTGAGAGATCAGCGCGCTCGGCGCGCGCACGCGCGAGAATTGCTCAATCACGGCATTGGCAGAGCGCGCGATACACACACACACACGCACTCGTGAATCAGCCCCAAGCGCCGAGCGACATGCATCGAATGCTCCGCTCACCACCGCATCCGCGGCTTCTCTCCTTGTGCCGCCAAAGCGTCGTCCCACGTGCATTTGACGGGCGGCGAGGATAAAAAGCGCGGCAAGGGCACCGAGCGAGCTTAGAAACACGACGATCAAGGCCGTCATAGAAGTTCTGCGCTAGAAGTCATGGTATGATTACAGTGTAGCATACTGACGCAAAATATGCTCCAGCTCTTTCCACAATTTCGTATTCATTCGCTTCCAGCGCCGCGGTTTGGAAGTTGGAGGTCATAATTTTAGCGCATAATGCAAAATAACACAGTAAAAATTCCAAGCTCCAACCAACAAATTCCACGTAAATTCCAAGCTCCAAAAAACAAGCTCCAAACAAATTCCAATGATTCAAATTCCAATTTCCAAACACGCACGTTTGAGATTTGGAGTTTGAGATTTGTTTGGAAATTGTTTTTTGGAATTTGGAAATTCATTTTGCTTTTTGTACTACCATACCATGCCCCAGCTGCTCACCAACAAAAAGCGCTTGACCGACCTCGACGTCCTTGAGACGCTCGCGGCGGGCATCGAGCTCCTCGGCCACGAGGTAAAAGCCCTGCGCACCGGCATGGGGTCGCTCTCGGCAGCACACGCGATCGTGCGCGGCGGCGAGGCGTTCCTCGTCAACATGTCGATCCCGCCCTACCAGAGCGCGAACACTCCCGCAGGCTACGATCCAGAGCGGCCGCGAAAACTGCTCCTCAGACAACAAGAAATCGCCCACCTTGCCGGCTACGAACGACAGAAGGGCTTGACAATCATACCAATTTCTGTGTATACTTCCCGCAGGAAGATAAAAATCTCGCTCGCGATCGGCCGCGGCAGGAAAAAACACGATAAACGTGAGGTTCTCAAAAAGCGTGACGCCGAGCGCGACATGCGACGCACTGTAAAGAGCAGTTCGCGCTAAACCCTCAGCAGTCGTTCCCAGCACCACTTTTACGCTTGTAAAAGTGGTGCTGGGGATGATTGGTCTTGACAAAAGAATACGCCCGTGAGGTGCGCAGGAGTGCTCCGACATCACTTAAAAAGGCCGGAACCAATACGTGCCAAGAACACTCTTGCACGAGCAAAGTCTATTCTTTCTCCCTATTTTGGGGTAAGCGACTTTGCTCTCGCATACGCCTAAAGCCGCGTCAGCGGTTTTCACGTCTGCGACGCTTGTTCTCTTTGACGCCCGATAAGACCGAACGAGTGTAATAAAAATTCGGACTGGAGCGCCGCGTGTCCCGCGCAGCGCTCAAGATTCTAGGGACGGCACGCTCGGTGAGATTTTGCTTGTTTCTCACTCGCCAGTGTATAAAAACAAGCTACCCTGCGTAGATGCCTCAGAGCAATTCTTTTGCACCCGGGTTCGACTCCCGGCATCTCCACTCGACTCGCCCCTCCTCGCGGAGGGGCGCGCTCGTAACGCTCGTAAAAAAACGAGGCGTTAAAAACAGCATACGTAAGTTACCCTGTCTTTTTGATGAACTTTTTTTCTTCTGCTGGGATTAGTCCTCCACATTCCGCGCATCGTTTTAACCACTGCACACTAAAGCGCGAAATAGTTTAAAACAAACTATTTCTGTGGATTACTATACCACTTGATTTATTGTATAAAATATTGTAGTGCTAATGCAGACTAAAGACCGACAATTCCGATCCTCATAACATAAGGAGGGAGCATATCTCCTCAAGATCGGTGGGAGTCTGTGCCTAAGCTGGAGTGTGCATTGTTCGATGGCGGCGCCTGGAGCTTCATACTCCCGATTGCAGTGGTGTTGGGATGTATTCTAGTATTGTTCCTCCATACTATGCGCCGCTCACGGCGCGGAGAAGCCATATCGTTAAGTGAGTGGCTACCAACTCCTCCAACGGGTCCAGATTCACAGTCGCCCACGACATGGCTAATCTATGGGCTGAGTGTCGTGAGTAGAGTCCTCCCGCTAGCAACGTTCTCGAAAGTATTTTCACTGCGCTGGCATATCGTTGTGCACGACGCGTATTTTGCGTTCTGGGTCGCGCTTGCATTGGCAACGCTACTATGGCCTCAGTATGTGGATTTACCGTTGCCGCTCTTCATACTTCGGATAGGCGAGCACCTCACCGTATTTCTATATGAACTGATATACATTAGCGGTTTGCCGGCAAATCTGCGCCGACAAGTCCGATTCTCAATCGTGTATCGTATGCTCTTTGAAGAGATCCAGATCTTTTTCACGGTGGTGATATACGCCGCCGCGATCTATCGCGCATATGCGCCGTATATCGGGCTCGAAACAAGTTCCTCCCCGGCATGGGACGCGCTCTACGTGAGCATCGTAACCATAAGTACGCTCGGGTTTGGTGACCACGTGCCTCGTGACTGTCTTCGGTTGGTTGTCATGGCTGAAGTCCTCGTGGGTATGTTCATCGTGATTATCGGCATCGCTCGCTTGGTCGGTAAGATTACCGGATATATGGGCAACCATGACCAGACGACAGCATAATGCCGGGCGTAACAGAAAGAGCAACCCCCTGATTTTTTGAAATCAGGGGGTTGAATATTGTGAGAGCAGGACTGCCGTTTTATTTCCTGTCGAGCAGGCGGCGTATTAATCCCTTTACGTAGGCGATACAGGCGCGACGTCTTTTCATTCTTGCTAATTTCCTCCTCTGCTCTTCGGCCATTCCTTCGTCAATTTCTGCCTGCGATACAAAGATTCCCCCGCGTATACAAATCACCCGTGCTTCTCGCATACTTCGTTCTCCGGCAGTAGAATTATTCACGACTCCCATGTCTTTTCCTTATGTAGAAAGCAAACGAATGTGTAGTGACGTACCCCTCTAATCTTATAAAATTTTACTATGTATATCTTAATAAGTCAAAAATTGCGCTCGTAGGTTCCACAAGCAAGCGAAATATCTGGCATATGAATATATCCCATTTCCCCCTCAAAAATAGTTCTAACGTCCTGCACGGTGCTCCACTCGACTCGCCCCTCCTCACGGAGGGGCGCGCTCGTAACGCTCGTAAAAAAACGAGGCGTTAAAAACAGCATACGTAAGTTACCCTGTCTTTTTGATGAACTTCGTTTTGTTTCTATGGTGCTAAACCCATCACGCACTTCGCACGGAAATCAAGCCCGTAAACAACCCTGTGCTCTTCGCACAGGGTTGTTTATATACGTTTGATTTGTAGAAGCGCGGCTTACTCGATTGCCCCCGTCTCCACACGCCACCCCGCACACCGTCACTGCCGTGGCGGTGTTTGTATGATGAGCAGATACGGAGGGAATCGAGTGCGCGCTCGAGAACAACTATAGCGCTCCCTACCATGCAGTTCGTATAATGGTGCGTAATTCATAGTTAGTGTGTTACATTTTATTTTCTTGATATCTTGATAGATGTGGGGGTTATATACCGATGCCGCGATAGACGATTCCTGCCGTAAGAAATTTCTCCTTATCTAAACAATTGCGCCCATCCACGACTGCCCTGACGCCGTGCGTCGTAAAAAAATCGGGAGATAGGTCCACGAACTGCTGGTGCGCTGTCGCAACAACGACCGCCGTTGCTCCTGAAACCGCCTCGTCGATAGTCTCGGCAGTGGATTGTTTTGGAACAAACGGATCAAAGACACGCACGGAAAGTCCGGCTCGCTCCAAACGCTCAATAATCTTATACGACGGACTCTCACGATCGTCCTCGATATTCGGCTTATATGCGACACCCAGCACCGCGGCGGAGGCGCTGGCGAATGGTATTGAGAGATCCTTTAGCGCGCGGAGTAAGAGGTCTGCGGTATAGGCAGGCATGCGATTGTTGATCTTCCGCGCCAGGGAAAGAAAGTCATGGTGGAAACCATTCTCCTCGGCATAGCGGATCAGGTAATACGGATCAACCGGAATGCAATGCCCGCCCACGCCGCAGCCGGGGTAATGCGCCAGAAACGAAAACGGCTTTGTCGAGGCGCCACGTATCACGTTCTCCACGTTAATCCCAAGACGCGCGAAGGAGAGCGCAAGCTCGTTTGCAAATGCGATATTCACGTCGCGAAACGAATTCTCGACGACTTTGACCGCCTCCGCTTCTCGAACGGAGTTCATCTCGAGAATCGCGGCATCAATGACCGACCGATAAAACGCGGACGCCCTCTCGAGACTCTCCGGTCCAATGCCGCCCACCACCCGCGGAATGTTCCCGACATGCCACAGGGAATCCCCCGGGTTAATCCGCTCCGGCGCATGGGCAACAAAAAAGTCACGTTCGACGGCAAGCCCGGAGTTCTTCTCGAGGAGCGGAACAACAATACTCTCTGTAACATTGGGGTTTACGGTCGACTCAAGTATGACGAGCTGCCCTGCCCGGAGGTACCGACCGACATCCCGACAGGCCGCTTTGAGCGGGCTTAAGTTCGGCGCATGATTCTTATAGACTGGCGTTGGCACGCATACCGCGATGATATCAGCGTCGGCCACGGCGAGAAAATCCGTCGAGAATGTAAGCGACGGATTCGCGCCATTCTTCCTCTCGAGGCGGTGTGCAAGTGCGCTCACTTTTTCCTCGTCTATGTCTATGCCGGTTACAGAATACCCTCTGCGGTACGCCTGCTCCGCAAGCGGCAGGCCGACATAGCCAACGCCCACGACCGCAAGGGTCTTCCAAGCCGTACTCTGCTCCTCTCGGTTCTTCTCCGGCTCATCAGCACCCCATTCACGCCGCTCGGTTTTTTGCGCTTCTTTATGTGTACTCATAACATAATCGCGAATAATCGCGAAAAACAAACAAACTAATAATTAAAAGACCAACGATTCAACGATTCTGAATACACTGTATCGCAGAGTCGGTGAACGAAGCATGAACGTACGCATCAGACATCCTGCGCTTTGAGATACGCGATATGCCTAAAGATATGTCAACTGATTTAAAAATCCCGACGCCGTGGGCCGGTTTCCATTCATGAAAAATTTTATGAACAGACACGCACAAAAATGCTTTGAAATAAAAATGAATTCCAATACACTTCTCTGCATCCTATGCATACAAACCCGAATAAAAAAAATAACGGTCGCGCGCTTTCAAATATGCTCCTGGCGACGATTCTCTTTTCGCTCGGGCTCTTTGGTATAATGACCCTCGGCACTCGCGGGAGAGTACGCGCCGCGCCGAGTGAGCCGTTTCGGTACACATTTTCAACAGACGGAAACCTGCGAGAATCCGCAACAAAAGAAGGGAGTTCGAGCCCGTACTGGTGGCTCGCATCGGGCGGCTATCTCGGCATACAAGGAGGTGTCGGGAAGAGCGTGCATGGCGCGCTCGACGTCGCTGATCCCGTCCGCGTACTTACTGCAAAGAAAAATGCATACGCGACCGACAACGGCTTTCATCCCCAAAATGTATTCCGGCTGCTTACAAAAAATACGTCATGGGACAATGTCCATGTTGACGCCCTCGTTACTCTCGATAGCACCAATCTGTTCAACCCCGACAACGCTCACCCGTGGAACGGCGCGCACCTTATTGCCCGCTACACTGACGAAAATAATTACTACGCCGCGGGAATTCGTTTTGACGGCACTGCGGCCATAAAGAAAAAATCGGGCGGTATCTATACCACACTCGCCCAAGCGCCGGTATTTAGTGGTTTGTATGACCCGCTCAAATCCCACAATCTCCTGCCACACCACGAACCCATTCGCCTCCGCATGAGCGTCTTAAATGAACCGGGTGGAAATGTTCGCATCGCCCTCGAAAAAAACCCGACGAGCTCGGGGGTATGGACGTCGCTTGTCGAGACACTCGATACCGGAGCGCTCGGTGGCGCAATCCTCCCCGCAAGCGGCAGCGTCGGTCTATTCTCAGACTTCCTCGACATCACACTTGACGATATCGTCATTGAAAGCATCCCTGCGGAACCCGCCGTCCCGTATTATGGCCTCTCTCCGGAACGGCTCGTTCAAGAAGAGGGCTCTATGGCGGAGACCAGCGATGCGGCATGGTGGGTAAGCTCCGGCGGCTACTTCTCCATTCTCGGAGAAACCGGAGCTACGGTGCGCGGAGAGCTTGCAGATAACGACTACTGGCGGAAAGTATATGCTCTGGACAATCCGATAGACACCGACGATGGGTACCGGCCGCAGAATGTCTTCCGGCTTGTTACCAAAAAGCAAGCAAAAAACGTGAGCCAGCAGGCGTACTTTACGATCGAACGATATAATACGAGCGAGAGCCCGAACCGCCAAGCTCATAATGGTATCCTTTTCTTCAGCCGCTACGTTGACGCAAATAATCTCTACTATACCGGCATTCGGGTTGACGGGTATGTTGTTATTAAGAAAAAAATAAAAGGAACGTACTACACGCTCGCGACGAAAAAAATCTTTGACGGAACATATAATCGTACGACGAGCCCCATCCTCCTCCCCACTCTTGTCTGGATCGGCGTGCGCTCTGTAGTGGCGACGATGCCAGACGGCACCATTCTGATCTCGGTCGATGTGGATAAAAACAACAGCGGCTCTTGGGAGCGTGTTCTCAGCGCTCTTGACGATGGAACCAGCTTCGGGCCAACAATCGACCAGACAGGATACGCGGGTATGCGCACCGACTTTATGGATGTCGTGTTCAAAAAATACGCATTCGACTCACTCTAGCCATGCCAGTGAGACCGAAAGACAAACACCCCCGCCTATAGCGGGGGTGTTTGTCTTTCATGCTATACGCAAAAGAACTAAACAGAACTTTCAAGAATTCTCTCAACACTTTCACCACCGATGCAACCCATACAATGCAGACGACTCCTTCGCATTCACGCCTTCATATCAATCCTCTTCCGTCGTTCTGTTTTTTAGAATACCACAACAATCGTGAACAATTCGTGAACATGTATCTATTTACGTAAAAAGTCGATCGATATCTCGTCTTGATAGTGCGCAGCAGGGGCTGTATCGTGTGCGCGCGGATCATAATTGCCACACGGGAGCAGCACATACACGATCGTGCCTTTTCCCTGACTGCTTTTTATGCTGATGCGGCCATTATGGAGACGAATCAACTCGCTCACTATCGCAAGCCCGAGTCCGCTCCCGCCTTGTTTTCTGCCGCGCGATGGATCGCCTCGATAAAAAGGTTCGAAAATATGAAACAGGTCCTTTTTTGCGATGCCCCTGCCGGTGTCCGCGACGACCAGTTCAATATGACCCTTATAATCGGGCCGAATCGTGAGGGTAATAACGCCGCCCTCTGGCGTATGCGTGACGGCGTTTTTCAGAAGATTCATCACCACCTGTTCCATCGCCACCGCGTTCGCCCATATACTGCAAAAATCGCTTCGTTTGATAACGATGTCGATGTTTTGGCTGCGAATCATCTGGGTCAATTTGTTAATCGTACGATCCACTATCACCCCCAGGTCGATGTCCACGAACTCGATACGTCCGGGCCGAAGGAGCCGGTTGAACGTGAGCAGGTTGTTAATGATTTCAGAGATGCGGTCGAGCTCTTCTATATTGCTTTGCAGCTGTTTTGTCGTTTCTGCATCGAATTTTTCTCCCTCAAGCAGGAGGACTTCGGTATTTGCCTTCACTATGGCAAGCGGCGTGCGTAATTCGTGGGCGATATCGGAAATAAATCGTTTTTGTGCCTCAATCGTTTTACGAGTCGGTATCAGTATGAGACGCGTCAGGAAGTATCCGAACACGGCGGTAAGCGAGAGCATCACCGCATAAAAAATGAGGTAGTTATGGCCGTATATCTTACGAAGGGATTCGTCGATGGATATTTTCGGCGGTGTGCCGGTTTTTATAAGCGACGAGAGGCCGGTGGTTATGGTTTCCGTTATCCGCGCGTTGAACCTATATAACATCGCCGTGAAGACGATCACCATGGTGATGGTAAACACTACCATCAACACGACCACCATGATGGTCGTGTTGGCGAATGTGCCTCGCGGGATTTTATTCCTTAAAACGGTAGCCAGTTCCCCTGACCGTTTCAATAATTTCCGCAGTGTCTCCTTTGTTCGCAAGCTTCTTGCGGAGTTTTTTAACATACACGTCGACTACATTGCTAAAGCCATCGAAATAAAAATCCCAGACGTTCGTTATGATCTCTTCCCGATTCAGCGCTCGGCCGGGATTGCGCATCAGGTATTCAAGCAGCGCAAACTCCCGAAGCGTCAGAGCGAGCAGCACGTCCTCTTTTTTTGCAACCCGTGCCGCGGGGTCGAGCTCGATACCGTGTGCGCTTAATTTAGTCGGCAGCGTTTTCTGCGGCCGCCGCATAAGCGCCTGAATACGCGCACAGAGCTCGGCGAATGAAAACGGTTTCAGGACATAGTCATCTGCACCTGCGTTCAGAGCTTCAACCTTCTTGTCAATCTCGTGGCGGGCGGTGAGCACCAAAAACGGCATCAACACTCCCGCCTCTCTCGCCTCGCGACATATGGCTATACCGTCAAGCGAGGGGAGCATCAAGTCAACTATCGCCAGGTCATACTCATTGCGGTAGAGCAAGATACGACGGAGGGCTTTATGTCCGTCATCTAATATATCTACCGCATAGCCCATCTTCGTAAGTCCTTTTTCGAGGCTCTGGGCGAGCTTCTCTTCGTCTTCAATGAGTAGTATTCGCATACGAGAATATATACTGGTTAAAGCGAGTAGGTAGGTATTCTGCGCTGCTCACGCGTCGTCTCAGAAATCGTCTCTACAGTTCAGTATACTACTCGTACATGAATTTTTCATGAACGGGCGTCCACCGATGCGAGAGACGGGTTTTCGAGCGCTATTCGTCGATCGGCGTCGCACGAGGGGTTGTCGCTCTAATTGGGGTTACCGAGACGGAATCAACCACAAGCTCGCTTTTGTCTACCTCAGGGTCCCAGATCTTTATACCGATGCCACCTTGAGACAGCTCGGGCTCGAGAAATTCGCTTGCCACGAGCACCTCGTCGTTCATGCTACAGGAGACGACTCTGCCTTCCACACGAATACCGACGCTAAAGGTGCCCTCCGGGATCAAAAACGAAGGACGCCGCTCGCCCTTTATGACACGCCGCTCCCCCTCAAGCGTCTCTTCGACGTGCGCAAACCCATTGCCGAAATTGCAAGCGGCATTGTTGTCTTTGTCCTTAAAACGCGCCCAGAGGAGCACTCCGGTGCGGGGCTCTGATGCGACGAGTGCCCTGAATTCATAATCACCCCAATGACCGGTTCCATCAAGCAAAGCGGCGCTGCCGGTTTCCCCGGGGGAATTCACCATTTTCAATACTCCGTTTTCGAGGGCGTGCTCACCCCACATCGAGAACCAGTCAAGAGTATTCGTTTCGAATATATCGCGATACGGCAAGTCTTTTCCGTACCCGCTCTCGAGTACCGCGAGCAGGTCTTTTCCGTCCCAGAGAGAAGATACCTCGATGCGCTTTACCATAAACGACTCATGGTGCGGATCAGGATAATTCTGCGAGAGCCCTTCGCCCCTAAAAGTCTGGTAGAACACGGTATCATAGACAGCGTGCGCTCTGTCGCGTAAAACGACTGACGGTTCAAGGCCTGAATCCAACTGCCCGAAATCTCCAAAGGGGAATGCAAACGTGTGCACCGGCAGGCCATAAACTGCCTCAAGTCTCTCCCGCGAGACTCTGAGATCCTCGCCGATGCGCGCGCGGTACTCCTCGAGAGTCTCCGTGCGGTCCTCCTCGGCGAGCCAGAGCGGGTGCGCGAGGTACGAGCCGGTATTCCCCTCTCTGTCTATAGCGACTGAGGCGTCGTGTCCGTCCTGGCCATGAGAGCCGATCTCCCACCTGCCGCTCGCGAGCATCGAGGCAATTTCGCCTTCTGAGAGATAATAACTGCTGCCTTCTCTGGTTGAATACTTGGGAAGTATGAAGTTGACCGCTCTAAACCCGAGAATCTGGAGCACAGGATCGACGGGGTAAAAGCTCTCTTTTGGACCGTCGTCGAAGGTGAGGAGAAATGAGCGCGCCGGAAGTCGCTTGGTGCCGTCAAGGAAGGCCGCTGCGTCTCTAAGCGTCACCGTGTGCCACCCGGCACGCTTCAGTATAAACATCTGCTCCGCAAACAGCGCTCGCGTCACCTTGTGCCCGTTTGGCTCACGTGTCAGGGCGTGGTATATCAGGACCGGAAGAGCCTCGGTGGGCGGGGATTCATGTCTGTAGCGCACCGCGCTGATACCGGCAATGGCAGCCGCGAGCGACGTACCCCCGCCGAGCGCCCACCGGCTCGAGTAGTTCGCCAGGAAAACATACCGCTCACCGATGCGCTTGAGCGCGTAGGTAAACGGCATACTGCCAAACCGGGCTTCTTTAACCGCGAGGGTACCCGCGACACACCCCATCAGCATGATTATGATGGCGGCGAGCACACATATTTTTCTTAAAGAGATGTCGGCGTGCATGAAGATAAAGAACGTGAATTACGAAACTGCCCTTTCGTCATTAGAAAAAAGGGGATTTACCGCGTTCCCCACCGGGAGTCATTCAGGGTGAAGATGGCCCACGGCAGCTGCCATATCAGCACGACCGTATTGATCCAAAAATATAAAACCGCCATAATCCATGCCCGCGGCCCTGCTTTCAGCCGATAATACGCGCCGTGGAGAAGCAACATGCAAAAAAGACCGAACAGGTAGGCGATCGGCAGTGCCCTCGTCGAGAGCGGCAGCCAGAGAACCGCTCGAAAGAAGACAATCGGCGAGACAAAAGCAAGAAAGACGTAACAGTAGAACGAGAGCGCGGCAATCGGATTTTTTCTCCACACGAACGAGCTGGCGATGAACGTTTCCCGCACCCATGATTTTTTCCAGCGCTGCTGCTGCCGCAGGTACTTCTTAAACGTATCGGGAACAACGGTGTGCGCCTTTGCCTCCGGAGAATAAACGGCTTTCCAACGCCGAATCACGAAGTTGGTCAGACTGCGGTCATCGCCAAACGTGCACTCGGTGCCTAAAAATTTTTGGTGCAGCCATTCCTCAATCACCGGCATGATATAGGCCCTCCGGTATGCGCTGCAGCAGCCGGGGCAACAGGTAACCATCCCGAAGACTGATTCCGCGGCCTTGTATACCGCGAAAGAAATATAATAACGGACGGACTGCATTTGCGTCAGGAGATTCGTCTCCCGATTATAGACATCCGTGTGCCCCGACACGGCTCCCACAGCGCGATTCGAAAAATATTTCACGAGGTGTTTGACGCAGTCCGGTTCAATGAAGCTGTCGGAGTCGATAAAGATGACGATCTCATTCAACGCGCGTTTGACGCCTTCGGCCATCCCGTGCCGTTTGCCACGATTTTTTTTCCAATCAATAACCTCAACGCGCTTGATGAACGGCTCGATCAGGCGCTCGACTTCGAGCATTTTTTCGAGCGTCCCGTCCGTCGAGCCGTCATTGATCGCGATCACTTCGATCTTCTCGTGCGGATAATTCACCTCCGCAAACCGCCATATCGTCTGCGCAATATTGTCTTCTTCGTTCTTTGCAGGTACGACAAAAGTAACGGACGGTTCATAATTCTTGTCGTACGGCAGAGAACGCTGAAAGTATGCAAGCAAAAACCGAGAGAGAATATAGACGGTGATAAGGATGCTATAGGTCCCAAAAAGTATATTGTCGGTAATCGAAGACGCGGTCAGGGCCTTGAGCAGCAAGATGACATATATGGTAAAAAAGAAAAGAAACCAAGCGCCGAGGTCGCCAAAAACCCCCCGGACAGAGCCAGGATAGCGAAATACATGCCGCTGCTGTGGGAGGGCGTTTCGAGGCATGTGCCTCACCCTAGCAACAGGAGCATTAAAAAAAGATGAATGAATCTTCCCCCAGGAAATGTAAGATTTCATGGGGCACGCCGACAACTAGTATGAATCAGGATATCGAGGAACAATTTTTGAAAGCACACGACGCATACGCCGATGCGCTCTTTCGCCATTGCTATTTCCGCGTCTACGACCGGGAGCTCGCGAAGGATTTGACCCAGGAGACATTCTGCAGAACGTGGACGTATCTTGCCGAAGGCAAAGAGATCGGCAACATCCGCGCCTTTCTCTACCGCGTCCTCCACCACGTCATTGTCGATGAAATAAGACGGAAAAAGTCGATCTCGCTCGATCGGCTTATAGAAAAGGGATTCTCGCCGCAGGACGAATCCTTTTTAGAGGGCGAGGATCAGCGCCGTGTCGTCACCGAGCTTCTGCAGAAATTAAGCCGCCTTGATGAACCGTATCGAGATGCGGTCCGCATGCGATTTGTTGACGAGCTGTCTCCCAAAGAAATAGCCTCGATTCTCGGCGTATCGGAAAACGTCGTATCGGTACGTATACACCGGGGGACGAAAAAACTGCGGCACTTACTACACGCAGAACAAGCATGATCCTTTCCTATCTCACTCGTATGGACAACGATCTACAAAACATTTTTAATACAGCACAGCACGTACGCCTCTCATCTGTGGAAAAAGCAGAGATGCGGGCGGGCTTGGTGTTGTTCACGGAAAAACACCCGGTAAGAAACATCGCGGTCGCCCGACAACTCATGAGAGAAAGGTCGAAACCCGATATTCTCGCGTTTGCGGAAATGTCGGCATTACAATCATTGCTAAGCAGATTACAACCTATGTTTATAGCTTTACTTATTGCACTCCTCGTAGGAGGAGGCACGTCGTTTGCGGCGGGGAGCGCCCTTCCCGGCGATGTCTTGTACCCGGTCAAGATCGGCGTCAATGAAGAGGTCGGCAGTTTCCTCGCGTTTTCCGACGAAGCGCAAGCCCGCTTCGATGCGAGAAGGGCGGAGAATAGGCTCGAGGAGGCGGAAAAGCTCGCCGCCAAAGGACGATTAGATGCCGAGGCAAGTGCTCAAATAGAATCTCGCTTCGAGAGTCACACCAAAGCATTCGAAGAGGGTGTCGCGGCGGTAGCGGCAAAGAAAAATAGTCCATCATCGTTTGAAATGCATTCAAACTTTGAAGCGTCGCTCGGTGCTCACGAACAAGTTCTGGCTCGGCTCGCCCTCGAGCGCTCAGAGGCTCGTCTCGTGCTGGAACCTCTCTTGATTAGCGTACGTACGCGGCTCGAAGCAACAGAGAGAGCGAGGGTCAGCGCCGAGACGGATGTCAGAGCACAAGCGAACGGCGAGTTCAAAACCGCGGCAGAAGGTAAGATGCGCGCTGCAGAAAACAAAATCCGCGAAGTTCGCAGCTTTCTCGAGAGAAAGAAAGCGTCCATCAGCGCAGGCGCATACGCAGCGGCCGAAGCACGGCTCGGTGTTGCAGCAGACGTCATTGCCCGAGGAAAAGCAGAAATGGAGGCCGAAACATACGGCAGTGCATTTGCGAGCTTGCAGGAGGCAATCCGTATTGCCCAGGAGGTACAGGTGCTCACGGCAGTGGAAGATCGCATCGACATTGAAATCGAGGTGCCGGGGATCGATCTAAAAATAAAAACCGGCGACGCCTTAGAGGATGAGGCACGAGTGGAAGGAGCGGGAGAAGCCGAAGAGGGTGCCACACAAGGAACATCGTCAAGGGCTTTCATTGAGCTGGAATCGGAAACAAAACTGGAATCGGAAACTGATTCTAAAAAAATTGAAGGAGAAGGTAAGATAAAAATCGATGTTGGGTTGTAACCATCTCCGCTGTTGCGCTACCTTGCTGCACCACGAAGCTATGCGTTGGATTTCCAAAGAGCTCGAAGCGAAACATTCCCCCATCTCCACCACCAAGCGCACACCGCACATCACGAACCGCGCAGCAAGCTGCGCGGTTCGTGATGTGCGGACGGTTCCGAGAAACTTTTCGTCCGCACTCTTTGTTTTCTTAAATGTCGCGACACAAAAACAGTTCTCCTATACTGCATGGAGGTTTGAGAGGTGATTCTAGTCTGCTCTGATTCAGACGGCGTTCTCAAAGATGGCAAGAAGCCGGTGCCACTAGAAATCATTCGAGCAATCGACACTGCCCGCGCGCGGCTCGATATCATGTTCGTCAGAATCACCGGCGCCCCCGTTGCCCACCTCTCTGACGGCCTCAAAGCTGATCGCGCTTTTGGCGAAGCCGGTGGCGTGGAACTATTGCCCGATGGTGCTGTCGCCGTAGCACGCTATGCCGAGAGGGCAGTCAGAGCTCTACGCACGCTAAAACAGGGTCTCGACGTCAGAGCCGAAGATGGAATCGTCGGCAGTCCATACGGCACGTTTGGCCTTGAGGGCGTACGGCATACATCCCTGACACTTTTTTTTGGAGAGCATGCGCTCTACCCCGGCCAGTCCACAACAGCAGAGCCTGAGCACGTCGCAGCATGGATTCAAAATCACATTAGAAGGCTGGACTTGCCGCTCTATATGAGAGCTGGCAGAAGTGGCACGTACACGTATCTTGATATCGGCCACCCGCAGGTCATGAAAAAAGAACGTGTGGTCAGGGTGATTTTGAGAAGCACATCCCATGAACGAGCCTATTATCTGGGCGACTCGGGGAATGATGCGGGTGCCATGCGTTTGAGAGGGATAATTCCGGTAACGTTTGCAAACGGTACCGCTGACATCCAAAGAATCGTCAAGAAAAGAAAGGGGTTAAAAATAGAAAAGCCTGGTCCGTACGGCGGTGTCGAAGAATTCTTTGCCCGCCTCAGTACAGGAGGTCTATAGCTCATAGTGTGGGGAGGTACTCGTACCTCCCCATTACCTTTGGTTGGTTATTGCCTCCCCCGCGCAAACACTGCTGCTGCGGCGCCTAAAAGCCCGGCATCGTCGCCAAGCGGCGTTCGTTGAATCTTTGGCAACGCAAGGTAGCGATCTGCATATTTCTTTATCCCCGCAAGAATAGTGGGGTTCTGGAGTGCCACCGACCCTCCGAGCGTGATTATTTCGGGATCGTACGCAACGATACAATTAGAGATTGCGCGTCCGTTAATCCTATGCAGCTCTTCGAGAAAACGGCGTGAAAGACTCTCGCCCGCGCGAGCTCTCTCGAACAAATCCTTGGAGTCGGTCGGCTCAAAGTCAGTTCTACATCCATTGGCTTTCGTCCACGCTTCGAAAAATCTCGGGATGTTCCGTCCGGACGCATAGCCCTCCCAATGCCCGGCTCCCGTGCCGCAGGTACAGGGAAGATTAAGAGCGGTGTCAATGACCATGTGGCCCACTTCAGCCGCGTTGCCGCTTCTCCCGAGCACAAGTCTCCCATCAACGAGCGCCCCAGCGCCAATGCCGGTTGAGATTGTTATATACAGAATGTTCTTGCGCCGTCGGCCTGCACCAAACCGCTGCTCCCCCAAAACCGCAGCATTACAGTCGTTCAATAATACAACGGGCAGGTTGAATCTTTTTGAGAGCGGGGCCACCAGTGGCACAAAAGCAAATGGAATGTTGGGCGAGGAGAGCGGGCCTCCGCGCCTGTAATCGAGGGGGCCCATTGAAGATACACCGACGCCGAGAATGGGGATGCGTCTGTGCTTCGACGCGACTGACTCGAGCATCGCCGCAATTTTTTGAGGAATAACACCAGGTGTTTTTCCGTGCCGCGGCGTGTTAACTTTTAGTCTCTCAATAATCCGCCCGTCGGAGCATATAAGCCCGACCCGAACGTTCGTTGCCCCGAGATCAACCGCAAACGCATACGTTTTCATGGCACTGATTGCAACGACATTCAGTCCTTAGAAGATACAAACTGTCCTGGGCCGCACGGGCGTCTCTCTCTGGCCGAGCGGAGATGATTTATCGGGGGGACATAGTGAGGGGCATTTTGTGCCTTCCACAAAATGGTTATCCCCAGCTCATCGCTGCTATCTTACAGGTTACCATGTGATAAATTTAAGTCACCAGTGATGCTATGCCCAAAGGTAAACCAATTTCAGGTGGAGGTGGTGGTATGCCTGCCGACGATGCATACATGACGAAACGTGGCTGGGACAAGGGTCTCAGGCGTGATATTGCAGCGCTTCCGCGTCGAGATCGTGCACGCATTGAAGCCATGAAAGACGCAGGACAATTGCTCGATTCGGACTATGCACGAGGCGGCGTATTCGGTCCAATAAAACGTGATGTTATCACCGGAAAAGAAGCAAAAACATTTATAGAGGGTATAGAGAAAAATCGCGCAACGTTGGGGTTGTCAGGGCGGTCAGTCGACGCTCTTAAAAATGCTTTTAAAAAACGAATGAGGTAGTGGAGAAGTAAGCGTTTTCTGCTCGCGTGGGGCTCGATAAAGCGCAAAGTTAATTACAGCACCAAACAAAACCGTCCTGTCTGAAGCAGGACGGTTTTGTTTGGTGCCCAGGAGAGGATTTGAACCTCCACGGGATTGCTCCCATACGCCCCTCAAGCGTACGCGTAAACCAGTTCCGCCACCTGGGCATTTTTATTGTGGGTCTCATTTATGGAAAATATTTTTTGCGCTTTGACGAATTTTCTTTCTAGACAAGGAAGGCCTGTCGCATAGTACATGCGTTCAAAAAGAGCGAGGGATTCTCTTTTGGCGTATCGCAGTTGTAACACGCGCGAACCCTGACCTATTCGACCCCGTACGCCCACTAACCTCCGCGAGGTTTGTTGCAACCACTCTAAAAATGGGCGGCTTGCCGACACAAACGAAAGATAAAACACGTAGCTGCTATGCCAACGTGGATCCCAATATGCATAGATGCTGCCGTCCCCATCAAAACATCCACGCAAAAAATCAAAAAAGAACTGGTCTGGAACCGCGAGCGCGCCGATGGTCTTGGATTTATTGGGGGTTAACCCAATGCCCTGCAACCAATGATAAAAACTAACATCTCCGAATTGAACCTTGTAATACTCCTTTTGATCCCCGCGACCACTATAACCCGTTCCTATTTTAATCCTTTGCAGCCCAAGAATATTTTTGAACGTTTCAAGCTGGTCCTTGTCTTTTGATACAAGAATTATATGTCGACCGCTTTTTGACAGGCTGCCGTCTGTTGCGATCAGGCCAACAGCGTAGGCCATTTTTTCTGACCACTCAATCGAAGACGGATCGCGAGGTTTTGGCCCTCTCTTTCCCATCACTCTAGTATACCCTGTATACCAATTAGTAGACAACCCAACAGCAAAGAAAGGGAAGCAGTGCGGACCCGTTACCCGGCAACAACATTACTACCCTCCTGTTGGTCGCTCACCTCGACCGGCTTCGGTGTATCGTCCTCCGTCGTCCGGTATTCGAGCCTGCTGCGGCGGAGCTGGCGGCGCGCTTCTCTCGCCGCTCTCTCGCGGATGTAGCCAAGCTTCGCGCGGCGCACCTTCGCGCGCTTCACAATCTCGATTTTGGCGATGACCGGCGAGTGGAGGGGAAAAATGCGCTCGACGCCGACGCCGCTTGCGACGCGCCGCACTGTAAATGTCGCGCCGATCTCACTCCCATGCCGCACGCCGAGCACGAGCCCCTCGAAGAGCTGCACCCGCGTCTTGCCCTTTTCTTGTATTTTCTGCGAGACGCGCACCGTGTCCCCGGGCCGAATGCCGAGCTTAGCGCGCGCTGCCCTATTCACCGGCGTAAAAACAATTGCCATTAGACAAGACGATACCATGACGTCTCGCGGGGCGCAATGCACTATGACGCCCGCATGCCGTCGAGTAGTACGAGCGCCCGCTCGAAATCCTCCGGCAGTGGCGCCTCGAGTGTGAGACGCACGAGAGAGGGCATAACGAGCGAGAGTTGCCGTGCATGGAGCGCAAGGCGCGTGAAGCCGAGCGCGCAGGCTCGGGCGGATGCGTACCGACGGTCACACACAACGGGGTGCCCAATTGCCTTGAAATGAACACGGATCTGATGCGTCCGGCCAGTCTTCGGCCGCACCTCGAGAAAAGAAAAGCCCCCCGCAGTCTCAAGCACGCGATACTCGGTCAGTGCGTCGCGAAGTTTCCCGCGCGCCCCTCGCTCCGCAGAAAACTTTCTAAAATCGTTCCGACTCCGGCCGATTGAAGCCGTAATCGTGCCAGAATGCTCGTGCGGCACACCATAAAGAAACGCATTATATGTCTTACTCACCTCGCGCGCTTGAAATGCGTGTTTCAAATACGCAAACATCTCCTGTGTTTTTGCGATAAGCACTACACCAGAGGTCTCCCGATCAAGTCGGTGCACGATCCCCGGGCGCGCGAGCACGCTTCCGTCGGCGAGCCGCATCGGCTCGCCGACCCCCTCGATCGCCGGATAATGCTCCGTGGCCCAGTCGGCAACCGTGCCGCCTGCTTCCTTATCGCTCGCATGTATCAAAACACCTGCTGGTTTATTGATACCTATGAGCACGTCATCTTCGTATATAACAGTAATTGTTCCCGCCATGTAGTTATCTGCCATGACGCCTCGTGCGCTCGGCATACTGTTTAATCAGAGAAAAAAATTCCTTTTTTGAAAAAGCGGGCCAGTAAGTATCGGTGAAAAAAAGTTCGCTATACACCGACTGCCACGGCAAAAAGCCCGAGAGCCGATATTCCCCACTCGTACGAATAATCATATCTGGATCGGGAAAATCCTTCGTCCATAATTTCTTCGTAAACAGCGTTTCATCGAGATGTATAGTTTCTGTTGGGGAAAGAGAGCGAATCGCCGAAATAATTTCCGCTCGTCCACCATACGAGAGTGCCACACCAAGCGTCAGACCGGAAAATATCTTTGTTTTTTCTTCAACACGTTTCATCCCCGCCACCACATCAGGCGAAAAACGTTCTCGCTCACCGATAAAAATAACACGTGTTTTTTGTGTTGTTGCTGCCGTGAGCAAATCATTCATCATCGTGCGGAAAAGATCCATCAAATAACTGACTTCGTCTTGGGCACGATTCCAATTTTCCGTCGAAAACGCATAGACAATAACATGTGAAATGCCGATTTCCCGGGCCCATTCGATAAGCTTTTTGAGTTTCGCATATCCTCGTCTATGCCCTTCGAATGTTGGCAGGCCCCGCGCACGAGCAAAGCGGCGGTTGCCGTCCATAATGATTCCGACGCAGCAGGGCACTGTTGTTGCTTTCTCGGGAATAGCACCGTCTTGTTTTTTTCTCCAAAGCATCGTACTTAGTACACTATTCGGAAATCAGAATAGTTTCCCTGCGGCTCGTTCCATGCGACAGCGACATGCTCGACAGACGAAAGTAGAGGACCTTTTTTGAGGATCTCGATGAATGCTCGCAAGTCCTCTTCTCTTCCCTCCGCCTCCACTCGTACGGAACCATCCGGCATATTTTGCACCGTCCCGACAAGGTGAAGCCGCCGAGCATTGCGTTTCGCAAAGTCGCGGTACATCACCATCTGCACACGGCCGGTAATGCGACACAAAATTTCTTTCTGTTTCATACGTTGGCATTGCGCTCGGCGCTACAAGCATGCTATAAAAACGTGAGTTGTAAGCTCTACTCGAATCGAAGGCACCTCAGAAAAGGGAATACCCATGCTCAAAAAAGTAGACCATGTGACCTATGCCGTGCTACCGGAGCGTATGCGTTTCTGGCTATGGTACCATATTGAAGTAGAAGGGGGGCGGCTCGTAACTAAGCTCGACGATGTAACTCCCGACGCACCGAGCAGTATGACGCTCTGCTGTATCGACTACGATGACGAATTCGGAATCGCGCTCGTCTCGGGTATTGACCGGGTGAAACGCTCGCAGGTGAGCGTCTTCGTTGAGCGACACGGAGATCACGCCGTCCAGCACGTGGCGTATGGCGTCGAAAACCTCGACGACTTTGTCAATCGGCTCTGCTCGCTCGGTGGACGGATGCGCGGTGAAATGATCACGCGCCATGACGGTTTCGGCCTGGTGAAGCAAGGCTTTGGGAAAGGATACGCGGCGTCCGGAGACCCGGCGGCAGACTCGTTCCCGGAGTACCTCGAGCGTCCTCCTCGTGCGCGGCGCAAGAAAGCCCGCATGCGGCCGCATATTACTTTTTCAGTAACCGCAGGGCGCGGATTCTACGAACAACTTGAACGCGCTCGCGCTACGGCTGACGCCGAGCCGCTCATCGACGAGTCCTCAATGCCATCCGATTGGACGATACCGGAGCCGCAAACAAAAACGCCGTAAGCGATGCACGTAGCGTCTATGGCACCATCGCCCCGCCCGAGAGAGCGGGGCGTCTTCTGTGGGATTCTCGCGTTTACCACAGAAGACTGTGGTGGGCACGCTTATCCATACAATCGATCATGCGGGCCGATTTCGACAAAAACGACCGTGTCGCGATCGAGCTGTTTAAAAATGACTCGTAGGTCCCCGCCGACATTAAAGCCCCGGTACCCATCATATTTCCCGGCGAGCGGATGATTGTTGAGCAACGGATGGAATTGATCCGCCAAAAAAAGATCGCGTCGCTCCTTGAATTTTCTTTTCTCGGCAAGACGGAGCAGCCGATACCTCTTCTCAAAACGCCTATGGAGAATAATAATCATAGCGCGTCGAGGTAGGCGTCCATTTTCGCGGCACTCGTAAACGCGGGCGAAAAATTTTTCTTCCTGCGAATATCACGATCAACGTCCACCAACAGCCGCTCGAGCTCCGGCGACATGCGGGGGATAGTGGCGGCATACAGCGCTCGGCTCCGAATAAATTGGCGGAGCTGCGCATTCATCACCGCGGAGAGGGAGAGACCGAGCTCTCCCGCGATCTGCTGCGCGTTTTCTTTCACTTCCCGATCTGCCTTAATGTGAATGATTGTTTTCATAACCTGAAGTATATACGACGGTTACAGATGAGTCAAGCAGGCCTCTCGTACCTATCTCTCACACCACAATTTCTTCCCCTTTGTAGTGCCGCAGCGTCGGGAGCGCGCGGGCGACGAGGAGTGTCGCGACGAGCGTCCCTATGCCGCCCGCGACGACCGAGAACGGTGCCGACGTCGCCGCGGCGAGAAGCCCGGCCTCGGCATCCCCGAGCTTCGGTCCCCCTGCTGCAAACAGAAGATTGATGCCGACCATCCGGCCCCGGAGGCGCCCGGGCGTCAGTGTGTGTCGAATCGTATTGCGCAGGATAACGCTCACCATGTCGCCTGCCCCCGCGAGCGCGAGCAGCGCGAGCGAGAGATAAAAGGAACGTGAGAGCCCGAACCCGATCGTTGCAATGCCGTAGACGCTGACCGCTACAAGTATAATCCGCCCCTGATGTTCTATGTGTTTCAGGCCGGACAGCGCAAGTCCCGCAAGAATGGCGCCTGCGGACGTCGCCGCGTAGAGGATCCCAAGCCCCCGGGCGTCCACCGCGAGAATGTCCAGCGCGAAAATAGGCAGGAGCGACGTTGCGGATCCGAAAAACGTGGCAAAAAAATCGAGGAGGGTTGTCGAGAAAATAATCTTTGAGTTTTTGACGAATCGCACCCCTTCCACAAACGAGTGCACGCTAAATGACGCCCGTGCCTCGGCGTGGTGTGGGCGAATGTTGAGCGGGATAATGGTGAGTATCATCGCGACGAGCGCAACGCTGTTAAAGAAATAAATACTCTGCACGCCGTAGAGCGCGATGAGAAAGCCGGCGATCGCGGGGCCGACGATAACCGCTGCCTGCCGCGCGAGCGTGTTTAAGCTGACCGCGTTAAGAAGGTGCGTCTTGGGGATCAAATCTGGGATGATGGATTGCCGCACCGGCCCAAAGAAAGCCATCGCAGCAAAATTGCATGCCACCAGCGCAAAGAGCAGCGCCGGAGAAACTGCGCTAGACGCTGTTGTGAGAGCGAGGGTGAGAGCAACGAGGGCCAGGAAGACCTGGGTGGCAACCAAGAGTTTCTTTCTGTTCACGGTGTCCGCCGCGATCCCACCGACGCTCGAAAGCAGAAGAATCGGCAGAAAACTCACGACACCGATGAGCCCGAGCATCACGGCGGAGCGGGTCATCTCATACATCTGCCAGCTGATCGCAATAGCCTGCATCTGGGAACCCATCTGCGAGACAAAAAAGCCGGCGAGAAAGAGCCGGTATTCCCTGATGGAGAGTGACGAAAAAGGGGAAAGTTTTTTCATAAAAAATAAGGTAACGAACGGAGGAGGTGGCATTGAACCTCGTCGCTCCGCTCCTCGCTCAGAACCCACGGTTCTAAACAGCTCCCCCCAGCCCTCTCTAGCGGGAAGGGCTGGGTCGCTGCTCTCCTGCACGGGGAACTCCCGTCTTCGGCGGGGCTCCCTTCTACATAGTAGCCCTATATGCCTTTATCCTATCCTTATCTTCGTTTTCCGATTCACCCTTGAAATAAATCTCAATAAACTCGACCTTCAGTGTTTGGACATGGAAAGCGTAGATGATCCTGATCCCACTTTTCACTCCACGTCCCTTCAATGCCTTACAAGCAAATTTTTTGAGTTTGCAAATTAGAACCTCGTCAGTACAGAATTGCGGCATCGGGAAGATTGCCTGCTTATTGATCTTTTGGGTGTGGTAAAGCTCAGTGGCGAACGCCTTGGCAACCTCAATATCTTCGTTGAGGGAGTGAAATTTCTTGAGAAGTCTCTTGAGATCACGCTCAAATTCTTCCGTGGAGCTATAAGTCAGTTTCGTCATAGATCCGTACGGAAGTTTCCGGAGTTCGATAAAAGACAGATTCGTATTTTATGATTTGCCCCTCTTCGGTCCCAAGCCAGGGCACATCTTTATGAGAGTAGTCGCTCAATTCAGTCGCGGTTTTATCGGAAAGTCGAGAAAGCACTTCGTCTATATGTTTGATTTCTTGGGCATTTAGGACGGAAATATCAGCATCTCTTCGCGGAAGATACTTGGTTTGCTCGTGTTGAAAATACTTGCTCTTGACCGTCTCTAGTTCGCCTTTCTTCTCCATTGACTCAACGATCTTCTTAAACTCAACTGGAGTCGGTCCGAAATGATTCCGTGTGTATGTTGCTCCAATGAGCTGTTCTTCAAACTTTTCGTAAAAATCAAAGTCAATAAAGTAGAGTAGCTTATACAGCACCGTCATACCGACATTTGGTTTACTGCCGACTTTCTTAAGTATATAAAGCAAAACCTCCTTGAACTTTTTAACATGACGTTGGGGCACATCAATACGCATCTCCTGTTTCGGGGAGCTGTGGGCTTTTTCACTTAAAGAAACTTTGACGTCCGGAGCTACCTTGCCTGCAATCAGATCTGAAAATGAAATATTAAAAATTTGGGCGATCTTGTTCGCCTGGGAGAGAGTGAGTTCTTTTGCCCCCTTCTCAATTTCTATATAACTCGCACGAGAAACACCGATTTTATCAGCCACAAAAGCCTGCGAAAGCCCCTGCTTATTACGCAGTTCTAGTAGAAAATAGTGCTTAATCATGGTTTGAGTATAGCAAACGGGAATAAGTTGTCAAGTATTCCGACAATCTAACTGTTGATAATCTTGACAACGAAAATGCGAGGAGTAAAATAGCAAAAGAGTGGCACTGTTGCGGCAGTAACCACTCGATCATTCGGAAAGGCTTTTTAGCCCTTTGGGGCCTTCCGGCCTATCTCTGCACAATGCGATCCAACAATTTCATTCTAACAGACCTAGACTCATTAACAAACAAGGGTTATAAACTTCTTCACAAAATGCCCTATTACACTCGTAATACTGGCAAACCGTGGAAGGCACAAGACGTTTCCCAACTCAGGCAACTGATTCATCAAAATGCCCCGACGCGGGTAGCCGGATTCAAACTTGGGAGAACTGATGATGCAGTCAGGGCCGAGGCAAGCAAAATAGGCCTCAGTCTCAAACCGGCAAATCAGTCCCCGTACACTCGCCGTAAGTCGTAGGTAATAAAAGAGGAGCAGAGCCGCAACCTGCTCCTCTTTTATTTCCCAGATTTAGTTCGATTATCTTGTTTGCATTACCGATTTCCTTTTGCCCGGTTGTGTGTTTTGCACAACATCTGGCAATTTTCGACGATAGTTTTACCGCCTTCATGCCAAGGAGTAATGTGATCTGCTTCCATTTCTGAAATATCGTACTTCTTCTTACAAAATGGGCAAATACCATTTTGCCGCTCGTATGCTTCGCGCTTCATCTTGTCGGTAAAAGCACGGATTGAAAGATAGTTCTCTCGTCTTGTCAGAACATACGGATAAATACCGGATTTTTTGGTAACATCCTCGTCTTGCATTAACTCTTTAATTTCGGTTTCCAGTTTAGCGGCGTTTAGTTTCTTATCTTTGTATTGGTTGTGTAGTTCTCCCCAATTTACATGCGCCATTTCATGTCGATAATTTGGAAAAGTTTTTCGCACCCACGCAATCACATCTTGGAAGTATTGCCACAACTCATCAGCATTTCTGTCGTGCTGATGTTTGGCCATATAATCTTCTATTTTGCCGTCATTTATCCATGAAAGCGTGGTTTCTAAGTATTCTTGCCGGATTGGTGAGCCGCTAACTAATTGTCCGCCGTCATTCGCTAACAGATACGCCGCACAGTTTGATTTGCTGAATTTTAAAGATTTCTTTGTAAGTAATCGCGTTTTGATTACCCATAATTAAGAACTTTTTCTTGTGCTTTACTAGTTGAGCAACATATTCACGGAATAAAGAAAATGGAGGGTTGGTTATGACTATATCGGATTGCTTGAGTGATTCGATGCATTCGTCGCTCCGAAAGTCACCACTACCACGCAGAGGGGTTGCGGTGTTCTTGTCGTGTTTGAGCAAATACTTAACGTCATCAAGATTTATCGCTCCATCCTTGTCGATATCCGGCACTTTTGTAATTTCAATTTTGAAAGGTTGTTTGCCTTTTGATCCAGCCACTTCAAATAACGGTAATTGCCCTCCAACAATCGGTGAACCGCTGTAGCTTGTAGTGATGAGCTTTTTCAGCCCGAGAGCGTTGAAATTAGATGCAAAGTATTTGAAAAAGTTGCTCTCATGTGGATCATCGCAATTACAATATTATTTCAAGAGCTCGTCGCTTGTTACTCCCAACGCTTGGGCGATTTTTTCAATGGTGGCAAGCGTGGGATTGCCTTTGCCTGCCTCAATATTGCTCATTTTTTCAATTTTGGCGGAGGAGGTGGGATAGAACCGTTTGGAAACCCACGGTTTTCCAACGTTCGCTCACTCCGTTCGCTCACTGCCTTCCTCCACGGGGAACTCCCGTTCCCCGACCCCCTCCCGTTCGAATCCCACCTCCTCTCGCAAAATATATTCGCTGCGCTCGGTATTTTGCGGTGGAGGTGGTATTCGAACCCACGAGGCCTTGCGGCCGGCTGTTTTCAAAACAGCTGGAATAAACCACTATCCGACTCCTCCAGTGTGTATGGAATGTGTGATAGTATAGCATGGAGCGCATGAGATTTTTAGGCATTGACTATGGCACGAAACACGTTGGGATCGCGATTTCCGATGAGCGGGGAGCGGTTGCGTTTCCGAAGGCGGTGCTTGTGAACATTCCCGGCGTCGTTGATGAGATCGCAGCTCTGGCGCAGGCGGAGGGAGTTCAGGGCGTCGTGGTCGGAGAATCGCGTCGCGCGGATGGGGGAGAGAATGCGCTTCAGCGCGAGATAGTTCGATTTAAACACACGCTCGAGAGCGCGCTGCCGGGCGTGTCTGTTTCTCTACAGCACGAGGGGATGAGTACGCAGAGCGCGCGGGTGGCGCCTAAGGCGCGGCGTGGCGTTCTCTCGCGAGAGCGCCGCGCTCCGGCGGCCGCGGCGCGTCGGCGTGAGCCCGCTGATGCTCGTGCCGCGGCAGTGATTTTACAGCGGTTTCTTGATCGACAGTCTCACACTAAAAGCTAGAAGCTAACAGCTAAAAGCTAAGTCCGTGGTTTCCTTCGACGATTTTCAAAAACTTGATGTTCGCATCGGTACCATTGTTTCTGCCGAGCGCGTCGTGGGGAGCGACAAACTCCTCAAGCTCACCGTGGATATCGGGGAGTCCTCACCGTGCCAGATCATTGCCGGCATCGCGGCGTTCGTTCGGCCCGAGGCGCTTGTCGGAGCGCAGTGTCCGTTCGTGGCAAACCTTGAGCCGCGGATGATTCGCGGCCTCGAGAGCCAAGGGATGCTTCTCGCGATAGACGCGGAGGAGGGATTCGCACTCCTCCACCCGAGCCGTGCTGTAGCGACAGGCAGCAGGGTACGGTAGTCCAGTGGCAACTGTGTATCCGGTGGACAATGAATCCGCGATTCAGATGTCCCCCCGTCATTTCTAAATCCGAAGTCTGGATATGGAGATCAAACATACCCAGAATACCAAGCTCGAATTTCCAAATTCCAAAAAACAAGTTCCAAACAAATCACAATACTCAAAATCCAATTTCCAAACACGACGTGCGTGTTTGGGATTTGATGCATTGAAATTTGAAATTTGTTTGGAACTTGTTGGTTGGAGCTTGGAGTTTATGACTCGGAGTCTCGGGTCGGCAATTTCGTTATTCACCGTGCTCATATTCTTGCTCCACTCGAATGCGGGAAGCGTACGAGGTTCTCAACAGGCGCATGGTAGAGCTCGCTCACGCGGCGCGGTATACTAGAGGTGCGGCAGACCTTTGCCTCTACCATGGCAGCTACAGTGCTCACTCACACGCCTGCGCTCCGCGGCGCCTCTCTCGGTGATCGGATTCTTGACTGGTTTCCGGCGCCGAAACTGCTTGCGCTGCCTGCAATAGGCATTGACATCTCAGAGAGCGCCGTTCGCTACATAGAGCTTTGCCGTACGGCAGCAGGCGTGAGGCTTGGTTCCTTTGGCGACATTGCTCTTGGAGCAGGCACATTCCAGAGTGGCGGCATCGCAGATCGTGCACGGGTCGTGGACGCGCTGCGGCGCGTGCGCAGCGTGATCCGTACTCCCTACGTGTGGGCTTCTCTACCGACTGAGAGGGCATACATTTTCGAGGTCGCACTGCCATCGCGCACTATTGGATATGCTGATCTGCGGCGAACGATTGAGTTCCACCTCGAGGAGCACGTGCCGCTTGCCTCACGTGACGCTATCATCGATGTTGTCACCGCAGATCTGCTCGCCCCCTTGGCCGGGGCCGCCGTCGTTGCAGTGCCGGCTACACTGGCCGAGGAGTATCTCGGCGTTTTTCATGAGAGCGGGCTGCGCCCGCTCTCGCTTGAAGTCGCTGCGGAGGCCGTAGCGCGCGCTCTTGTGGTCCCCGGGGATGCCGAGACCGTCCTCATCCTGCGTATGGGGAGCGACCGTACGTCCCTCATCTTCGCCCGCTCTGCGGTGGCGTTGTTCGCCTCGACGATTGAGTTTGGTGGAGCGGCGCTTACGGCCGCGCTCGCACATGAGCTCGGGATCGTCGTGGATGAGGCGGAGCGTCTTAAGCGCGAGAGCGGGCTCATCGCGAGTGCGGAGAATAAGCGCATCTCTACGACGCTCGGCGAGCATGTAGGCGTTCTTGTCAAGGAGGTCGCGCGTTACATCGGGTACTGGAGTACGCACGGAGCCGAGACGCCGAGCGGCGAGGCTCTAAAAGCTGGCCGGCAGGGCGTCTCCCGCGTGTATCTCTGCGGCGGCGGGGCAAATCTTCGCGGTCTCGCGTCACATCTCAGCTCCGCGCTCGCTCTCCCGGTCTCTCTTGCCGATGTGTGGACGAGCTGTTTTTCGCTCGACGAGTATATTCCGACGCTCCCGCGGCACGAATCACTGGCGTATTGCGCTGCAGTCGGCCTTGCCCTCCGAGGGCTGTGATAAGAGGAGCTAGAGGAAATAATAATGTCAAATCTTCTTCCGATAGTAGAAAAACGATTATTGCTGCGCGAGTATCGGCTCCGCACGGGAATCGCGATCCTGTATTTTCTCGGAGCGCTTGCGGCGATCGGCGCCGTTGCGCTCATCCCCTCGCTCGTGCGCGTCCACTCGCTCGTTTCCTCGGTGGAGCGTGCGCGACAATTCGAGGAGAAAACCCTTGAGCAACTCGGCGCCTCCGCTGTCGCACATGGCTTCCGGGAAGCGAACGAGGAACTTGCCTCACTCGCGTCTATCCTCACAGAGCCCGAGCTCGCGGTTCTCGTGCATACCGTTGCGGTCGTTCGTCCTGCCAGCGTTTCTATTCAGAGCATTGCGTATGAACCGAAGGGCGATGGAGCTGGATCGCTTACCCTCGGCGGTACGGCGATGCTTCGGGATGATCTGCTGCAGTTCGTCGAGGCGCTCCGGCGCGAGGCGGCGTTCGTCGCCGTCAATCTTCCGATCGGCGCCCTCGCGCGTGAGCGCGACGCGAATTTCACTATTTCGGTTAAGCTTGCGGAGAAGGAGCGGACGGGGGAGTGAGATGTGCAGGACGCAAGGCCTGAAAGCCGATGTTCCCAAATAATCAATAAGCAAGATATAAAAAGTTCAAATGCCAAAATCGAAATGTCAACGAAATTTTCAATTTTGCAATTTTCAATCAATTTTGCAATGACACAATTTTCAAACACGACGTCGTCCGTCATTGAGCATTGAAACATTGAAAATTCATTGAAAATTGCAAAATTGAAAATTGTAAATTCTTGGACTTGATTTGACATTTGGCATTAATGCACGGTCACATTTTTGGTGTTTGGCGACTTGTATATTTGCTATTTTGATTTGTACTTTGTATCCATGGGTTACAAGCAACAATTTTTTCTCGCGCTCTCGGTGGGCATCGTCGCGCTTGCACTTCTCGTTAGTGAGCTCGCGGCGATCCGCAGCGGCAGAGCGCGTCTCGCGTTCACGCTCGAGGCGATATCTGCCCTCGAGCACGAGCGTGAGGCGCTCGACGCGACACGTTCACTCGCGGAGAGAACGGCGAGAGATCGCGCGGCGCTCGACGAGAAGTTTATACCGCGCGACGGAGTCGTCGCGTTTTTGAAACGCATTGAGGATTTGGGGAAACGCTCGGGCACAACACTTGCGGTCGAGACCCTCTCGGCTGCCTCCCCCATATCATCGGAGGCATCACTTGAAGACATGGCGCTCCGTTTTACCGCTCTCGGAGCGTTTCAGAACATTGTGCACCTGCTGGCGCTCGTTGAGTCTCTGCCGGTGGCCGCAGAGGTCACCTCCGCGCGTCTCGAGGCTGCACCCGCCGGTGAGGAGGGCGCCTCCTTGTGGCGGACGACCGTTTTTCTTCACGCGCTCAAGAAGCGCGACGCACAATAAAAATAAATAATGACTTGCTATGTTTCCATTTGGAATGTTCAATAATGGATTTGCGCACCTTCGGCGCCACTCGGGCGCCGAGCGGGCGTGGCGTTTCCCGGATGTGCGCCGCCTATGGCTTTGGATGCTCATCGCGGGTGCGGGCCTTGTGGTGGGACTCTCCGGATACGGCGTTCTCACGTTTCGATATCTCGACCGGCTTGATCTCACCGTAGCAGAGCCTGACATACCCCTCCGCCTCGCGCGCGTGCTCGATGAGGAACTCCTGCGCTCGGTGCGCGCCGAATTCGATGCCCTCGAGACCGTACATAAACGACTCCTTGAGAATCCGTCAGCCGATATTGTTGACCCCGCGCGGTAATATTGATAGCGTGTTTGTGAACTCCCTGCGTACGTGACCTATGGTGCTGCGTACGCTAAGGCCCCGTCCATAAATAAGTTCACTCATATCGTGCTCAATGCGTGCCCTGATGCAGCTTGGCGCGGAATGAGCGAATCCGAAACGTATCGAGATACGAAGAGGATTCGCGACTGAGCACGAGTTGCATAAGGGTGCGCAGTGAGTGCGAGATGGGGAAGTTATTTATGGACGGGGCCTAACCACCCCTCGTAGCTCAATGGACAGAGCCGCGGACTTCTAAGCCGCTGATGGGGGTTCGATTCCCTCCGAGGGGATAGAAAGGTTTTGCGAAGAAGGAGCGGCCAAAAAAACTCAGCTGCCGGACGATTAGCTCAGTTGGCTAGAGCGCTGCTTTTACACAGCAGAGGCCGGAGGTTCGAGCCCTCCATCGTCCACCAGAATTTTTAAGTGCGGTTAATTGCTTGCGTGAAAACACGCACACTGTGGTGAGTTCTGGCCCGCAGCGACGCAATCGCTGCAGGGCTTTTCTTTTTGTGTTTTTCTTGATAGAAATTGGATAGGACGTGCCGCTGTTTTGAAAGTCAAACACGCACCCTTAGCTCAGCTGGCTAGAGCGTTCGTTCATCCCGTTAGAAAGCGTGGGCACTTAGCTCAGTTGGTAGAGCGTTCCCTTCACACGGGAGAGGCCACAGGTTCGAGTCCTGTAGTGCCCATTGCTTTCTAACGGGACGAGCACGCGAGAGGCCGTAGGTTCGAGTCCTACAGGGTGCATCGAAACGCTACACAAGCTGCGCGAAATACTTCGGGCTCATAGTAAAGTGGTATTACGCGGCATTCGCATTGCCGAGTCCCGGGTTCGATTCCCGGTGAGTCCATGTCAATCCATTTTAATCTACTCGCAGCTACGTTAATCTATAGATATGACAAGGCGAAACATTTTAGCGGTCATTATCGGATTGATTATTGGGTTTGTTCCTGCTTACACGAGGTTGCTTTTTTATGTCGGTAAACCGTTCTTAATGTTCTTTAACCCAATAATTAGTAGTTTAATTGCAGAGTGGTTATACTTCTTGATTTTGGGGATTGCGGTATTCGTTGCAAGTTTTCCTAAATCGTATTACCTAATTCCTGTTGTTGGATTACCTATTGCAATAGTATCCGCATTGAATAATTATTTGACCCTATCGGTATGGACAAGCACAGTATCGGTGTTTCTATCCTTTATGGTTTTCGGAAGTATTGGTTATTTTATAGCAAAACTGATATCTGTAAGTTTTGCCAAACCACCAACTCTTGTAAAATCTGGTTCCAATTAATCCTCACGAAGTCCATACATACCCGAAAGCAATAGGTTTGCGAAAATGTTGGAGATCGATCGCCATAAGAATCTGCGCAAAGAATTCGTCCGGTGCCTTTGCCACAATAGAGCTGCAATTATGAGCTATGTTAAGGGCTCGTCCAAAAATTTTTTATGTTGCGAACGCACGGATGCCCTCGGAAAAAGCGCACGGGATTCAGCTCGCGAAGATGTGCGAGGCGTTTATTGAGCAGGGCGTTGATCTTACGCTTGTGGTGCCGCGTGTGAGTGGTGGCGGCCACGGCAGCGTGCGTGCGTACTACGGCCTGCGCGTCGATGTGCCTACTGTTTTTTTGCCTGTTCTAAATTTTTTTCCATCGGCGTCGTGGGGTTTTACGCTCCGGGCGTTTTCGTTTGCGGTGAGTTCGTTTTTGTATGTGTTGCTCAAGCGGCTGCGGTACGGCCGCGCTGGCGCGTTTATCTACACAATAGACCTTGATCAATTTTCCTATTTTCTCTTGCCGCTTGCAGGGTTTCCGGTTTTTTTTGAGGCACACGGGGGGAAGTGGTCGAGTGCGTTTTTGCGGTTTTTCCTCCGCCGCGTGCGTGGCGTTATCACAAACAGCGGCGGCACCAAGGCCGCTCTCTTGCGAGATTTTGATCTCGCCGAAGCGCGCGTCGTCGTCGAGCCGAACGGTATTGATCTTGCTCAGTTTGCTGCGCTCCCCACGCGAGAGGAGGCGCGGCGCGCGCTTGGCTTGCCGCAAGAAGCCGAGATCGCGCTCTACGTCGGTCGTTTCTACGGGTGGAAGGGGCTCAGTATTCTTATCGAGGCGGCGCGATTGCTCCCAAATGTCGCCTTTTGGCTCGTCGGCGGCGGGATTGAGGAATTTTGCGGTGTCGCGGGCGTCTCGATGAGCGACGTGCCCGCAAACATTTCTTTTGTTGGCGGCGTGTCGCAGAGCGAGGTGCCGCGCTGGCTCGCCGCCGCAGACGTCCTCCTCGTCCTCGGCACGCAGCACAACGAGTACTCCTGGCGCGAGACCTCGCCGATGAAGCTTTTTGAATACATGGCCTCGCGCCGTCCCATAGTCGCGAGCGCGACGCCGGCAAACAGAGAAATTGTCTCCGACGACGAGGCGATCTTTTATACGCCCGACGATGCAGATTCTCTCGCACGCGCAATTACACGCGCGCTTGGCGAACGAGAGATTTCTACCGCACTCACTGACAGAGCGTTCGCGAAAGTCGCTCGATGGACCTGGTCCGAGCGCGCGAGGCGAGTGCTTGACTTTTGCTTACGTTCGTGATAGTGAACTAGCAGATGAACGCACCAACGAGATCCAGGCGTTATCCCTTTGTTCATGTGTTCAATGAAGTCCAGAGGAGGAGAGGATTGCAGTACCCACAGCCCCGTATCGTTTTCGCAGGAGCGAGCGTGCAATCTACGCGGAGATTTTCTTCCCAAAGAAGGTCGTGTACATGCGCGAGGTTTATCGGGCCTTGGAGGAAAGTTTACAAGAAAGTATAGTGAGGAGCGACCTGATGACGAATGCACCAGATCTGCTGGTTGAATTGCAGGACTACACCAATCTTTTCGATCCCCAGCAGTACAGAAGAATGTATCCCCGCACGACACCGATCACGGTTGCAGAAGCCCATCAGCGCATTTTACGGTATCGAACTGTCATCGCTGGCTGGTCAATCTATGAAGTTGATGGCGTCTACATGAACCCGCGTCGTGACCAACCGGACGATGAGTTGACACAGGTGGTGCGGCTCGTTTTCCGTCCGGAGAATCATATAAGGAGGAACATAAAGCGGGTAGAAAAAGCACGCAAAATTCATGGCCGCAGACAGTACTACGCAGCGTATCAAAGGCGTCGTCGCGCGTAGAGGCACCACGGTACACAAAAAGTCATCATCGAGCCGGCTTCCTTCGTGGAGCCGGTTTTGTTTCTATGCCACACCATGTTCAGTTTGGTCCTGGTTGCCGACACCCACACGGACGTGTGGCTCGCGACCGAGGAAGAGTTGCTGCCGGAGAACTCCTGCGGCCACTGGTATCCGCGGCACGTTGCACTTCGTGCGCTCAACATCTATAAGCGCGCGACGAGCCAGGCATAGAGAGATGGCGAGATTACGCACCGACCACGAAGTGGTCGGTGCGTTCCATTTTTCGCTCTTGGCGTGTTACTATGAGCACCGTGAGACCGCGGATGCTCATTACCGGTGGTGCGGGGTTTATCGGCTCTAATGCCGCGCGTTTTTTTGCCGCTCGTGGGTGGGACGTGAGCGTGCTTGATAATCTCTCGCGTCGCGGCGTCGAGCACAACCTGCGCGCCCTTGGCGAGGAGTTGGGGGGACACATGCGATTTCTGCGGGCGGACGTCCGCTCTGACCAGGGGATACTTGACGAGGAGGCGGCATCGCACGATGCTCTCCTCCACTTCGCGGGGCAGGTTGCGGTGACGACATCTGTGGCTGACCCGCGCACCGATTTTGAGACGAACGCACTGGGTACGTTCAATGTGCTGGAGGCGGTGCGCAGAGCGCCGACGCCGCCGATTTTCATATACTCCTCGACGAATAAGGTCTACGGCGCGCTTGAGGAGCTCTCGATTAGCGAAGACGAAAGCCGCTACTCGCTTGCGGACTTCCCGCACGGCGTCTCCGAGCGTCAACAGCTCGACTTCCACTCGCCCTACGGATGCAGCAAGGGCGCGGCGGACAAATATGTGCGTGACTATGCGCGGATTTACGGTTTGCCGACCGTGGTGTTTCGACAGTCCTGTATTTATGGCCCGCACCAGTTCGGCATAGAGGATCAGGGGTGGCTCGCATGGTTTGCGATCGCGGGTCTTTTGGGGCGGCCGGTTACGATCTATGGGACCGGCAAGCAAGTGCGCGACGTGCTTCACATTGAGGACTTGATGGCGCTCTATGAGCGTGCGATCGAGCGCATCGCGGCTGCGCGCGGGCAGGCGTTTAACGTTGGTGGTGGGGCGGCCAACACGCGCTCACTCATCGAATTTTTCAGCGAGCTTGAGCGCGGGCACACACTCACACTTCGTCCCTCGCGCTCTGTGGAGCGCCCGGGAGACCAGAGAGTGTATGTGAGCGACAATCGCAAGGCGCGCGAAGTTCTCGGCTGGGAGCCCCAGGTCGGGGCGACGGAGGGCATCGGTTCACTTATCGGGTGGGTGAGAGAAAATCTGCCGATGATTGCGACACTGTATTGAGGACGCAGTCGATCAATGGTCGGTGAGCACGCGACGAACTTTAGAGTCATGAAAAAATTTTTTCGAATGGATCACGCTGAAAGAGCGGTTGCATCATAAGGAGCACCACCCGCCACTCGTTTCGCGTAGCGACATTTGGTGGGCGAGCGTCGGAGAAAATGTCGGCTCCGAGGTTGACGGAAAAAGCGGACTATTTTCACGCCCGGTTATCATTTTCAAAAAGCTCGCCCACGGCTTTTATTTTGTTATCCCGACAACGACGAAGGTACGCGAGGGTACATGGTATGTCGACGTCCGTCACCATGGGAAAAACATGGCAGTGTGTCTTCACCAAGCGCGGGCTATTGACCATCGTCGCCTGTCTTCTAAAATCGGCACCTTGGATGACGCAGACATGGCGCGCGTACAACACGGCTTTGATGCGCTCTACAAATAATTCCCCGTCATTGCTGACGGGGCCGCGGGAAAATCCCGAATGTAGCTACAGTATAGAGGAGCACATCCTGTTGTCAAGCGGCGGACGTTTATGGCCGGCAGTGTATGAAAATCGGCATTATTTTGCACCCGTACGGCGAGCGCGAGCCCGCAGGGCTCGCGCGGACTATCTTCGAGCTTACGCGTGGGATGCTCGAAGTTGACCAGGAGAACGAGTATCTGATTTTTACGAAACACGCTCCTGCGGCGCTGCCGGACTTGCCAGGGAGAAACTGGTGCCTGGTGCCGCTCATCGAGCGAGATGCGGGCTTTCTCTCCCGCGCGCTCTGGCTCAACCGACTCCGCAGAGCGGCTCAGGCGGACGTGTACCTTTTCAATACGCCGGTACTGCCTCTTCTTTGGAAGCCGCGGCGGTCTGTCGTGCTCGCGCTTGATTTTGCCTATCTTCGCCTGCCGCCGGAGAACATGCGCCAGTGGATTTCAAAATACCTCACGCGCGCCTACCATGCGTACTCGCTGTCTCGGGCAGACCGTGTTGTTGCAATTTCTGAGGCGACGAAACGGGACACCGTGGTCCTTTTTGGTACTCGGGCGGAGCATATCGCCGTGGTGCTCTGCGGCTTCAAAAAAGTGTGCGATGCCGAGGAGGTACCGCGCGATGTGCACGCACCGTTTTTTCTTTGCGTCGGCGTCGTAAAGCAGCGTAAGAACACGCTCGCAGTCGTTGAGGCGTTTGCCGAGTACTGCGAGAGGGGCGGGGAGGGGACGCTTGTACTTGGTGGGAGAATGCAGGGTGTGTACGCCGAGCGCGTGCGCCGTACGATACACGAGAGGGGTGTTACGAATCGCGTGCAGATACTAGGGCATCTCAACGACGGGGAGTTGAGCTTTCTCTACCGGCGTGCGCGTGCGCTCGTGTTCCCGAGCCTTATTGAGGGGTTCGGCTACCCGATACTCGAGGCCATGCACTGCGGCCTTTCGGTGATCACGTCGAACGGTTCGTCGCTTGCGGAAGTTGCAGGAGACGCGGCGCTCCTTGTGGACCCCCGCGATCCGCACGCTCTCGCGAGCGCAATGCTCCGGCTGGCGTGCGAGCCCGCCCTCCGCGCAGAACTTGCCGCGCGTGGCCGCGTGCGGGCAGCAGAGTTCAGTTGGCGGAAAGCGGGTCGGGAGATGCTCGCGATACTTGAGCATATGGTAGGGTAATTTTTACGCGCTACTTTTTTTGTAGGCTGTGTGGTTCGTTCCCCGTACGCTGTAGGTCGAGCGTCATAATAAAAATGCGGCCGCATTTTTATTATGACGCGCCGAATCACGATCTACTTTTTAACTCGCCATTAGCGACAATACGATGATTCCAAATCGTTACAAGCGTTTCTTTTTTTTCTGCGCGGTTATAGTCGCCGCGCCGGTTGTTTTTGTCTGCATTGCGCTGCGTCGCAACGCACGACGCCGCTCTCCGAAGGCCCCACTGCGCATCGTTGTCCTGCCCCAGCTCACGCGCATCGGGGACCTCGTGTGCGCGACGCCGGTATTCCGCGCGATCAAGGAGCGGTATCCGGACGCGCATCTTGCAGTGGTTACGACGAATAAGGTGGTCGGGATCATTCGTAACAATCCGCGCATTGACGAGATTATAATTTACAAAAGCACGGAGCTCCTTGGACTCGTCCGCGCGCTTCGTAGCGGCAACTTTGATTGGAGCTTCTCGCTCACCGGCACCTCGTTCGGCAATCTCATTTTTTTCGCCGGGCTTGTGCACAATCGCGCAAAGATTACGCGCAGCGACAGGACATGGACCGAGCGCCTCACCGACTGGATGGCGTCACACAAACTATTCTACACGCACGGGACCTATCTGCCACGGCGTTATCTCGATTTGCTACGTTTTATCGGCATTGAGGCGCCGCGTGAGCAGCAGGAGATTTTTGTGAGCACAGAGGCCGGGGCCCGCGCAGCTTCATTTTTGAAAGAGCACGGCCTTGACGGCAGGCATCCGCTGATTGGCGTCAGTGTCACGGCAGGGAACAAGATCAAGGAGTGGGGCGACGCGCGGTTTGCCGACCTCGCGCGCGAGCTCATAGCGCGATACCCAACTGGCGCCGTCGTCTTTCTCGGCGCGCCGCGCGACAGCGCGCGCATCGGCGCGCTCGTCGAGTCGCTCGATGTTCAACACCGAGTGTTGAACAAAAATATTCAACACTCGACGTTGAACACGGTGTTGAACATTTTTACTGCGGCGACGGATTTTTCGCTTGACGAACTCGCGGCTTTTATCAAGCGGCTCGACCTCTACATCGGAGTGGACACTGGGCCGATCTATATCGCCCACGCGCTCAGTATGCCACTCGTTGATATTACGGGGCCGGTTGACCCGTGGGAGCAGCCCCCGCACGACAGCACAAGTATCTGCGTCATGCCGCCCGCGCCGTTTTATCCTTCAAGTTTCGTGCTGAAACGCCCCGGATCAAAAGAAGCCCACGCGCATGCGCGCGACGCGATCTCGGTCGAGATGGTGGCTGGGGCGGCGGTGGAACTCCTTGGCGCTACTGACAGTTTGAAAAAGGTATGAGCGCGTGGTAGCGTCTTTTCACCATGAATGGCCAACGTAAAGTAGCTCTTGTGACAGGCGTCACGGGGCAGGACGGGTCGTATCTTGTCGAATTTCTGCTCGCAAAGGATTACGACGTGCACGGGATCGTGCGTCGTTCTTCGGTGTTTAACACGGGACGTATTGGCCACATCTACCCGCAGGCGCACGAGCAAGAGCGCGTGTTTCTTCACTATGGCGACCTCGCAGATGCGAGCTCGCTTGCACGGCTCATCGAGAGGATTAATCCCGACGAGATCTACAACCTCGGCGCGCAGAGCCATGTGCGCGTGAGTTTTGACGTGCCGGAGTACACCGCTGACGTGAACGGTCTCGGGTCTTTGCGCATCCTCGAGGCCTTGCGTGAGACACGCTCGCACGCGAAGTTTTATCAGGCGAGCTCGTCTGAAATGTATGGTGCATCGCCGCCGCCGCAGAACGAGCAGACGCCGTTCCGTCCGCGAAGTCCGTACGGCATTGCAAAATTATTTGCACACTGGACGGCCGTGAATTATCGCGAGGCTTATAATATATTCGCGTGCTGCGGGATACTTTTCAATCACGAGAGTCCCCGCCGCGGTGAGAATTTTGTGACGCGCAAGATAACGATCAGCATCGCGGAGCTTCTCGCGGGGAAGCGTGATAAAATATATCTTGGCAACCTTGATGCAAAGCGGGACTGGGGATATGCCCCCGATTATGTCGAGGCGATGTGGCTTATGCTGCAGCAAAAGCAGCCGGATGACTATGTGATCGCGACGGGAGAAATGCACAGCGTCCGCGACTTCTTGGCCGAGGCGTTTCGACTTGCCGGTATTGACGCCTGGGAGCGTTTTGTCGAGATAGACCAGCGCTACCTTCGCCCGACCGAAGTTGATGTACTTCGCGGCGACGCGTCAAAGGCGCGCGAGAAGCTCGGCTGGAGGCCGACCGTCGGCTTTTACGATCTGGTGCGCATCATGCTTGAACACGACTGCCAATCACTTGGAGTGTCATTACCGAAGGGCTAATTTGTAGGATACGTCATGTTCAAACGTCGTGCACAACAAATCGGCACCGGCGGGGCCGTTATCTCGCCGTATGCAAAGCGGCTCGTGAACAGGGTGCTCGATTCGGGGCGGCTCTCCTACGGGCCGTACCTGAAGCGCTTCGAGCGCGAGTTTGCTCGGATGCACGATCGGAGATTCGGCATCGTGTGTTCGAGCGGGACGGCGGCGCTCCAGATTGCGCTCCATGCGCTGAAGGAGCACGACCGGTGGAAAGACGGTGACGAAGTGCTTGTGCCTGCGGTGACGTTCATTGCCACCTCGAATGTCGTGCTGCACAATAATTTGCGTCCCGTGTTCGTTGACATTGATCCGACGACGTACAACATTGATCCGCGTCTCATTGAGGCGCGGATCACGCCGAGAACACGCGCAATCATGCCGGTGCACCTCTTTGGTCTTTCCGCCGATATGCTTCCGATTCGCCGCATCGCGCGGCGGCATAACCTCCGCATCGTTGAGGATTCGTGCGAGACGGCTGGCGTTCACTACCGCGGCAAGCCCGTGGGCTCAATGGGCGACATCGCCTGCTACTCGATGTACATCGCGCACCTTGTCACAACTGGCGTTGGCGGCATGATACTCACCAATGACCCGGAACTTGTAGTACGCTGTCGCTCGCTCATGAACCACGGCCGCGATGCGATCTACATCGCGCCGGACGATGATCGGGGGAAGCGAGGTACGGCGCTTCAAGAAGTGGTCGCGCGGCGGTTCAATTTTGTCTCCGTGGGGCATAGCCACCGCGTGACCGAGATGGAAGGGGCGCTCGGCGTCGCGCAGCTCCGCGAGCTCCCGGCCACATTGCGGCTCCGGCAGCGGCATGCGGCACGGCTCCTTGCGGGTCTTGCTCCCTACAGGGAGCACCTCGTGCTTCCCCGGTGGCCCACGCATTCCGAGCACGCATTCATGATGTTTCCGATCGTGGTGCGGGAGGAGAGTCCGATCAAACGCGATGAGCTCGTGGAGCACCTTGAAGAGTGGAACATCGAGACGCGGCCGATTTTCCCGCTCCTCAACCAGCCGGTTTATAAAAAGTTGTTTGGCGACATCGAGCGCGACTATCCGGTCGCCGAGCGCATCGTCCGCGACGGCCTCTTCATCGGCTGCCACCCCGAGATGGGACGCGAGGATGTCGAGTATGTCCTCGCGGTGTTTCGGAAGTTTTTCGAGGGTGTGGTATAGTATTATGTACCATGAGCGCTACGATTGCCATTTCGAAAAGAAAAATACGAGAAGCGGACGGTGTTGTCGTCTTGCCCGTTGCCGAGTATCGCAGGCTGGTTGAGAGGAGCGTGCCGACGTATTATTTGGCTGGAAAAAAGGCGGAGACGGTCGACAAGCTCGTCGAGGAAGGACCCCGGGAGTATCGGGAGGGGAGGACCAGAAAAATTACATCGCTCGCCGAATACAACGCGCTTCGTGGTCGTGCGCCCAGAAGTGAGTTTGTGCCGACAGCGGCGCAGAAACGCGCGCTTGCTCGCGCAGAAAATAATTTCCGGCGTGGCCGTACCCTAACCTATGGCGAGTTCTCCAAAGCCTTGGGCGGTGCACGTTGACTCGTCCGTATTGAAAGCGTGCAAGCGCTTGCCACAACACGACGCAGAACGATTGCGGGAAGTAATCCGGCTGCTCCAACTCGATCCATACTTTGGTGACATCCAAAAAATGCGCGGCGAGGAAGATACGTGGCGTCGTCGAGTTGGCAACTACCGCCTTTTCTACCGTGTAAAAACACCGGAGGGTGTCATCCTCGCGTTTCACCTCGAACGCCGGAAATCAAAAACATACCGGCATCGTTAACGTACCGCCGCTGCGCTCAGGAATGACTTCGACGACCACGCCGCTTGCGTTTCTCGACGTCGGCAGGCACGACGATGTGTACTGAAATCGGAAATGTACCAGCCCGACACGCGTATGCGTGTCGGGCTGTGCGGCTGTTAGGCGGTGTGGCTATCCGTTAACCACGAGATATCATCACTAAAGAGCTGCAGCTCTTTCGCCCCCGAGGAACCCATCGAGAATCGAATCTCCTTTCGGGAAGAGCGTGATGAGCTCTTCGCGCCAGCTTTGCTGGAAGTCGGCGTAAGTTCTACAGCGTATCCTGCCTTCCGGCAGGACGTCGATGCACTCGTTGAAATTAATGCCACACGATGAGTACGAATACGGGGCAGTATCGTTTGCTGCCGATCGATAATAGAACGTCAACCACCGTATACTTCCCGAATCTTTTCGTACGTCGATATTCTCAATGAGACCCCGAAAGTTAGGCACATTACGGTGGAGCTGGATGCCGCCGCCGACAAAGTCTTCTCGACGTGCGAGGACATAGGAAAGGGGCATTACCTCCGCGCCACCGCGTGGGTGTTTTTGGAGGGAGCTTAAATACTCTGCTGCGTCGTGGACAAACTGTCGGTGGGGCGGAACGATTGGATTTGGGGGCCAGTGCGTTAGAGGAGCCGTTTGCTCTCTATCGTGATAGGGGAAAAACCGCTGCCTACTTGTTTCGTGCAGGGGCTGGTTTGTGCAGCAGATACAGATGTGTGAAATCGGGAATCCATAGGGATGGTCGAACCACTTGCGCGTCTTGAGCTCCACAATGACGTCGATGTCGACGCCGACCTCGCGCCGCGCTACCTCCTGGCAGGCTTGCTCGAGGGTCCACGGTGTACGCCAGATGCCTCCTGGTATGTGCCACGGTTCTCCCGGGAAATGCGTATCGTTGCTGCCACGCTTCTTGAGGAAAAAGTTCCAGACGCCCTCCGCTTTTTTGACGAGGAGTACTTCCACGTATGCCTGCGCAACGGCCTTCTGGTAGGCAGACCACACCGGATCCTCGGGAATGATGCCGTGCTTTGCAGCTCCTTCCAGAACCTCGGCCGTTACCGCGAGCTTCTCTTCGTACGTCAATGTCGTGAGATCTAACATGACTCTTCCTTTCGTTCGAGATAGGGGGTAGAGATCAGCGGACGCGCGAGGCGCGCGTCCGCTGTGGGTTGTCTATCTATGCGCTCGGGTTGCGCGGGAGTCTGAAGTGACGCGCGAGTTTTTCGTACGCCGCCGATAGCGACGCGAGCTGATCAAGCCGTTTTTGTTTGATCGGCCCGCCAGCGGCAATTTCTTCCTCCTCTTGGGCGCGTTGCTCCGCCGGGTAGATGAAGTCGAGCGGCACACTTGCGGCGATGCGGAGGTCGTGAGCGTGCGCTGCGATGACGCCATAGTGCTGGGCGTACGTGTCGGCGATCCCCGTGCTCGTGTAGTTGCCGTCTACGAAAAAATATCCGGCGGTGTCGATGCGAAACGCTCCTGGGCCGACCGCGATATCCACGTCGATCCCGACGTACTGCCGGAACGCCGCGTTCATCTCGCGCTCGGTTTGGACCTGGAACTCCGGATAGGAGAGCCAACTCCCATCACCCCTGGTGGCGACAATGACGTCCGCTTCGCCGAGCAGTATTTGCTCCACGAGAAGCGGGATATGCCGGATCATGTCGTGCTTTTCCGGCTCGATGTGGACGACAATCGTTCGGTGGCGGGAAAGCGCGATGGAGACGGCGTGGTAAAACGAGTACCGCTTCACCGCCCCGAGCCCGCGCGTGACTTCCGGATAGACGACGGCACCGCGGTCTCTAAACTCGGCTTTGATTTTTGGGTCGGGAGATCCATCAACCACACAGATAGGATACTGCGCCGTCTGTGCGGCCTCGATGGTTTTCAAAGCAAGGCGGTATCGCGGATCCTCGACGTTTCTGTAAAACGTGGGGGTTGCGATGACGACTTCTTGCCGGTGGGCATACGGGCTAACCATTGCCTACTCCTTGTTTTTTCGAGTGTACTGGTGTACTGATGTCCTGCCGTACGCCGTACGGCAGAAGGACGGAACCGTTTATTAGGGTATATCTTTTTCGGTGATTTGTCAAGTGCTCGTTACTCCACCGCACTGCTAGCATGAGAATATGCAGAAGGTGTTGGTTACCGGCGCGGGCGGGCTCCTCGGGGCTGAGTTGGTACACGCTTCACGCGCAGGGTTTGAGGTAGTGGGGCTCAGGCGCGAGGAGTGCGACATAACCGATGCGGCGAGCGTGCGGGCGATTCTTGAGCGAGAGCGGCCGGACGTCATTGTAAACTGCGCCGTGGTGGTGAGCGTGGATCGCTGTGAGCAGGACCCCGCGCGCTGTCGCGCGGTGAATGTGGGGGGCGTTGAGAACCTCATTGAGGCGGTGCGTGAGAGCGGGCAGAAGGTGACGTTTGTCGAGATCAGCTCCTCCGAGGTGTTTGGGCGAGTAAATGAAGGCGAGTACAAAATTGAGGGTTACGGGGAGGACGATGAGCCACGGCCGGTCTCACTCTACCAGCGTACAAAAGCGGAGGCAGAGCGTGTCGTTCAAGGTTTTGCGCGCGATCATCTTGAGGCACTTGAACATTGGTACGTCGTGCGCGCGGGTTGGCTCTATGGCGCGGGGCGCGCGACGTTCGTTGACCAGTTTTTTGAAAAACTCCAGCGCGACGAGCCGCTCGAGGTGATCGTGAATCAGTGGCGCTCACCGACATGGACAAAAGATTTCGCGGCTGGGCTTTTTGACCTTCTCGCGAGCGGCCGCGAGAGCGGCATTTATCACATCACAAACGAAGTCGAGAGCGGCGAGGCCTCGACGCTCGACGTCGTCGAGGAAATCACGTTGACATTAGGTCTCTCGCGCGTGCGTGCGCCCCTCCGGCTCGTCTCGCGCGATGACATTTTTAAGATCCCCCGCGCCCCGTCAAACGTGCTCAAAAACACGCGCCTCCCGAAGCTGCGCCACTGGAGGGAGGCGATGAGAGAGTATTTGTGTACAGCGTATCGACAGTAAAAATTTCAATTTCCAACCAACAAGCTCCAAACGTAAGCTCCAATTTCCAACCAACAATTTCCAAACAAATTTCAAATTCCAATGCATCAAATCTCAAACACGCACGTCGTGTTTGGAAATTGGATTTTGAGTATGGTGATTTGTTTGGAGACGGGTTTTTTTGGAATTTGGAAATTCGTTTTACGTTTTTGCGCTTTACGTTCCCCTTTTCCAACATCCGAGATACACATCGCGCTGTCGTGGCATTTCCGTCACTGTTTCGAAGTCGCATAAAGCTGCTGTTGTACGGCTGAAAAATTTTTCTTCAGCAACGGCGAACCCCACCTCCTCGGCATAGCGGTGAAGTATGTCGCGCGTGTAGATGCGATGCGCGTTGAACGCGATCGCGGGGTGGCCGCGCGTGAGTTCGGTCGTGATGATGAGGCTGCCGCCCGGCGCGAGGACCCGCGCCATTTCGCGGAGCGCCTTGTGGTCGGCGTCGAGGTCAAAGTCGTCCCCGTAGCGTCCGAGGCCGAAGTGCTCAAGAGTGCAGAGGGAGACGATCATGTCAAATGAAGCATCTTCGAGAGGGAGCTTTTTTGCGTCGCCGGTTAGTACGGTTTCATTTTTGAGCACCGGGCGTCTACCGCGGACGTCGAGCGTCGTCACCGGAAGCGAGGCAAGGAGCCCGAGCACGAACCAGCGGTATGAGCCGATGTCGAGTATGCGCTCTGGGTGGAGCGTAGCAATGTGTCGAGCGGCGAACTCGCACTCAAAATCAATATAGTTTTCTGTATGCTCTCCGCCCTCATAGAGCGGCTCGGAGAAGATATCGGTGTCGGCAGGCGCGGATTTTTCGAGCATCGCGAGCGCTTCATCGTACGCTCGTTTGAACTCGCGCGGAAAAGCCGCTTGCCGCCTGCTGCGGTAGAGCTGCCAGCCGGTGGGGGAGAGGAGTTTGTTGAGGGGATGCATGATGTCACGAATTTTCAATTTACAATTTTCAATCAATTTTCAATTACCCAATTTTCAAACACGACGTCGTCCGGCATTGAATCATTGAAACATTGAAAATTTATTGAAAATTGAAAATTGCGCATTGAAAATTGATATGATTACTGACTTCCAATATCTGCTATATAACCTTCTGTGTCGAGTATGCCAAGCATGTACTGCCAGCGTACATAAAAATAGTGAATGTTGCCGAGGAAGACGATGAAAAAAATAATAGGGAGTAGAGCGGGCGCGAGGCGGCGGAGCGTTTTGTAAAGCGGGAAGCGGCGCGTGGCGAGCCATGAGAAGCGTTCGTCGATTAAGAACGTCAGCGCGAACGCAAGAGAAATCTGCGAGGGCAGGAGGAAGCGGTGCTGGTGCGAGGTGAGGAACGTCATGGTATAGAGCGCGAGAAAGAGCAAGACCGCAAGTACCGTAGGGCGCGACCAGCGTCTTTGTAGAAGCAGTGTTATTGGGACGAGCAGAGCAAAGAGGACGAAGTAGCCGAAAATGATGAGGCGACTCGAGCTCTCGTTTTCTTGCGTGAATGCGCCTGCGTAGCGGAGATAGGGGAAGGCGAGGAAGTTTTTTACGGTGCGGTCGGCGAGAAAGGTGTTTACATCGCTCGTCGCCCGCGTATCGGAGAACATTGGGTAGACTGGGTTGCCGTGTACAAACGTATTTTTAAGGTACCAAAATGAGCTGACGAGCATGGTGGTGAGCACGAACGTCAAAAGCAGCGTGCGCGCGGTACGGAGTGGAAGGCGTCTTTGCCTGAGCGCGGCGAGGAGCAGCCCCCCGCCCGCTAGGGCAAAAAAGAGCGCGTGGTATTTCACCGCAAGCGCAAAACCGAGGAGGATTCCCGCAAGCGCCACTGTCGACACTGTTAAACATCGGATGTTTAACATTTTGTTATCGCGCGGCGCTGCGGCTTCCTTGAAGAGGAGAAGTATACTCGCGGCACCGAAGAGGTACGCAAGCATGTCAACGTAGCCGCCGTGGAACACCTCGCGCCAGAGGTCCATGAGGGAGAGCACCAGCAGCACGAGCATAAAGGGCAAAAAGGATTGGCGAAGATGCCGTTGCGCCGCTCCATAGAGCACGATGAGGAGGAACGGCATCGTGCTCCACTGTACAAGCTGGAAGGCAAACGGGCCTTCAATGGCGTTTTTTTCAGAGCCTTTTTCGCCGGGACCCTTGATGAGCCTGCCGGTTTCACCAAAGAGCGTCGTCGGTACGGCGTATATAATTTCGCCGAAGAATGGAATCGGCGTGCTCTCGAGGCCGACAGAGAGGCCTTGATTGCGTGCGATGCTCTCGATGATCGGGTAGTGATAATCGAGCGTATCGTGGCCGGTGAGCGGCACAAAGATGAGCGCGGCATTGAGTGCAAGCCAGAGGAGGATGAGGAACTTGAGAGCGGTGTAGGAGAGGAAGCGCGCTTTGATGCTCTGCGTCTCGCCTGCTCTCGGAAGCGAGCGGAGCGCGCGTGTGTGTGCCCGTACGTCTCGTCTTGCGAAAAGGAGAATACACGCTGCGGCTGCCCACAAGAGTGCCGGCGTAAAGATGCCGAGCACGGCCGCACTAAAGCCGATGAGTCCCCAAACGCCGAGTCCAATGATTGTCGCGTACGCGACGCGCTCGAGCGTGGTGTCGAATGTTATCCGGAGCGCGCGGAGCAGTAGCCCTCCGAGAAGGAGGGCGAGGTAGAGAAAAAAAACGCCCGCGAGCGCCGCGCGGGCGCTCTCGAGCGTGATGAGGGGGGAGAGGGTGAAGACGGGGGAGAGCATACGATGGGGGACTGGTGATCAGTAACTGGTAACTGGGGATACGACGAGGAGACTGGCAACCGGCACACGGACACGTCTCCCTAGTTACTTGTTACTAGTTACGAGTCCCTATTTAAACACATTGTACTTCACGATATGCCCGATCGCGGCGACGCCGTCTTTCCAGTTGATTTTTTTTCCTTCCTCGTAGGTGCGGCCGTGGTAGGCGATGCCGACTTCGTAGATACGCAGCTTTGCTTGGGCGACGCGCGCCGTGATCTCAACCTCGATGCCAAACCGCTCGGCGGTGAGACGCGGGAGGATGGTCATGAGCGCCGTGCGTGAGAAGGCCTTGTAGCCAGTCTCCATGTCGGAGAGGTTGAGGCTCGTGAAGACGTTTGAGAGGGTCGTGAGGAGGCGGTTTGCCGCGTAGTGATGGAAGTAGAGTACGCGCGTCGGTTCGTTTGAGATGAAGCGCGAGCCGTAGACGACGTCGGCCCTACCTGCAACGAGCGGTTGGAGTAGTCGTGGGTAGTCGCGGGGGTCGTACTCGAGGTCGGCGTCTTGTACGAGGATGAAGTCTCCTGAGCATGCCGCAAAGCCCGTGCGGAGTGCCGCGCCCTTGCCGCGGTTTGTGGGGTGCAAACGGGACACGTACATCGTGCTTTTGTTTTTCGTCTGGTACTCCTTGACGATCTTTTGCGAGCCGTCCGTAGAGCAGTCGTCAATAACGACGAGCTCTTTTTGTATAAGGCCAATGTCACTTTCTTCTACGGCGCGCAGAGCAGAGACCAGGGTAGGCGCCTCATTGTAGACCGGAACGATGACTGAGAGCGTTTTCATGCGAGTTTTTCCCTCTGTGGCAGTGGCGCGCCGTTGAAGACGGCGCGGTAGATAAAGAACGAATAGAGCGCAATGGTGCCCGATGCGACGACTTGCGAGACGAGGTAGTGGAGCACCAGACGCTCCACTAGAAGGTACATGAGAATGGTATTGAGCGCAACATTGATTAGGGCTATCGTCGTATAGATCGAAAATTGACGCGTGAGGACGCCCGTGGTACGGGCGTGGTCGGCGAACGTAAAAAATTTTTGGAGCGCAAAACTCACGCAGAGCGCGACGGTGAACGCAAGCACCGCGGCGAGAAGATACCAGAGCCCGAATATCTCAATAAAGAACGCTAGGAGCCCGAGGTTCACCGCGAGCGCCGTGCCGCCAGAGATGAGGTAGCGGAGGGGGCGAGGGAGGGACGAGACGAAGAGTGCCAGGTGCTTCATGGGGGTGGGGTAAAATTGGCGCGCAGTTATTTTGCGAATTTTCAATTTCCAATTTTCAATTTTGCCATCAATTTTTCAATGAATCAATTTTCAAACACGAACGACGTCGCCGTCATCGAAAATTCATTGAAAATTGTAAATTGAGAATTGAAAATTGAACTGTTTGAATCCTATAGGCGTACTTGCGCTCCACTCGTTTGTACCTCTGTCACCACTTGGAGAAAGCCATCTGCGTATTTCTCCCACGAAAAATTTGCCCGCACAAAGCTGTTTGCGGCCGTAGCGAGGCGGCGGTAGAGCGCGGGGTCGTCGGTGAGCGCGGCGATCTTCTGCGCCCAGTCCTCGGGGTTTTTCGGCTCGATCAGGAGCGCGTTCTCGCCGTCGGTGAGGAGCTCGTGGCAGCCAGCTGTTTTTGAGACTACGATCGGCATGCCGCAGGCGGCAGCTTCAAACGGCGAGAGCCCGTCGCTCTGGAGGTGGTGTTGGAAAGTGTAGATGTGGTGGGTGTGGTAGAGCGCGATCAAACGCTCCTCCGAGACCGAGCCGGTGAAGGTAACATATTGCTCGATTCCTGACTCGCGCGTGAGGGCGACGAGCTTCGCATTATAACTTGGATCGTTCTCGCGGAGGCCAAGAATGGTGAGTGTCGCGTCGTAGCCGCGGCTGCGCAGAATGCTCGTGCCGATGATCGCGTCTTCGTAGCGGCGGTGCGGGAGGAAAATGCCGCTCGTGAGGACGCGAACTGAGCGATTTTTCGGCGGCTCGTGTTCGCGAAAGGGAAAGTGCTCAAAGTCCGGGCCGCTTCGCACCGTGAATGCCTTGAGCCCCATGTAGTGGCGTACGAGGTCGCGGTTGAAGAAGTCAACGACGACGATTGCGTCCTGGCGGCGGATAAATTTTTTGACGTCGTAGGTATCAAAGAGGCGGTAGGCGAGTAGTCGGTGCCACGGCTGTCTGAATGTTTCCTCCTGGCCGCGACGGTGATCGTAGGCCCACATTTTGAGCGGCAGGTCATTCATGTTCCAGATCGAGGGCATACTGTTCAACACCGAGTGTTCAACATTTTTGTTCAACACTCGGTGTTGAATATTTGAGCGTGTTGTGTTTTTGGTCTTGTAGTAGTAGGCGATTTTGTAGGCGACTTGGTCATGGGGGTTGAGGAGGTCGTAGTCTGCGGGAATTTCGCGCGCGAGTGCGCGGGCAAGACGGTTTTCTCGGATGAGCGCGATGAGAGGGGACGGAAGAAAGCGCGCAAGAGTGGGTAGGCGCTCGGCTTGCGCGTGAGCTTCGGGTGAGATTTCGTGGATACGCGGGAAGAGAGCAAGAAGATCCGGGTAGCAGCGCTCGCGATCGAGATCGAGCGTGTAGAGATCCACTTTGTGCCCGCGCCGGAGAAGCTCCCGACCGAGCGAGAGCGCCTGTCGCTGCGTGCCGCCTTTTACGTTGAGGCGGCGGAGGATCATGGCGATGCGCATAGAAAGTAGAAAGTGGAGAGTAGAGAGTGGAGAGTAGTAGTTTGCTAGTTTCTACGCTCTACCTTCTACTTTCTACCCTCCCGCCCATGCGTGCCATCGTACGCGTTTTTGAGGTTGTATGCAATAATTGAGCCAGCATGGAAGAACCGAGCACCATCATGATCTCACTCGTCTCGAACGTCGCGCTCGCGAACCTCGCGCAGCGCGGCGGCGTTTTGGAGCAGCTTATCGCGGACGCGCCCGAGCATATACGCTTCGTGTTTCTCACCGCGCCTGCGTTCCGCGAGCGCCTCGAGCCTTTCCTCGCGCACGGAACAGCCTCCCTTGAGTACATTGAGGAGATGAAACTGCGACGCGCTCTGGAGCAGGCGTTTCGTTTTTTCTACTCGTACCTCATTTTTACCGGCACGACAAAAATTCTTGCGACCTTCGGCGCGCGTGCGGACCGGCCACCCGCGGGCGGCAACCGGCATCTTGCGCCGATAAAGTGGTTTGTCGCAAACACGTTCGGCCGCATGCGCGTCATAAAAACTCGCCTCGTGCCGTGGTTGTATTGTCTCATTTTTCGCTCCCGTCCGTATCGTCCCCTCTTTGAGCGCTATCATCCCGAGCTCCTCTTTGCGCCGAATATCGCCGCCTTTCCCGACATTGAGCTCGTTGCCGAGGCGAGGCGGCAGGGGGTTCGGACGATCGGCATGGCGCAGAATTGGGACCACCTGAATAAATATTTCATCCCGCAGCACGCCGATCGCCTTTTGGTGCAGAACGAGCCGATGCACGGCGAGGCACTCTCGCTCCACGCATATCAGCCGGAGCGTGTGACGGTCGTCGGATTCCCGCAGTTTGATGTCTACGCGCACCGCGACGCTTTTCTTATGTCGCGCGAGGAGTTCTGCCGTCGACTCGGCATATCAGTGGGCAATCGCATCATTCTTCATATCTCCGGTGCCGCCTACGCGCTCGACGAGCCGGACATTCTCTCCGAGATCGTGCGTTGGATTACGGATGGGGAATTCCCCACGCCGACAACACTCCTGGTGCGCCCATACGTCGCTGGGCGCGACAGGGAGGGAGAGGAGAAAAAATATGCGACCCTGAACACTAATCCCCACGTTGTTTTTAACTGGGAGCGGGTCAGCGAGGCGGAAGAGCATCTACGTATCTACATGAGCATGTTGCACTACGCCGACGTGGTTATTTCCGTGTTCTCAACGACCGCGATCGAGGCGGCAATTTTCGATAAACCGACGCTCACCATCGGTTTTGACGGGCACGCGAAGCGTCCGAGGCACGAATCCATCACTCGTCTCGAGAGAATGTCGCACTTTCGACACGTTCTCGAGAGTGGCGCCGTTCGGGTGGTGCGCAGTTTTGATGATCTGCGAGAGGCGCTTGTGGCGCGACTTCGAAATCCTTCTCTCGGCCGCGTCGAGCGCTTGGCGCTTGTCGAGAAAATGTGTTTTCGGCTCGATGGCCGGGCGAGTGAGAGAGTCGCAGGCGCGGTGCTTGAGCAGCTCGAAGCGGGAAGCGGGAAATGAGAAACTGGATTGTAGCCCACAATTGCCCAAGTTCGAATATCGAAGCACGAAATCCGAAACAAATAAATTCCAAGCTCCAACCAACAAGTTCCAAACAAATTTCAAATTCCAATGCACCAAATCTCAAACACGCACGTCGTGTTTGGAGGTTGGATTTTGAGTATTGTGATTTGTTTGGAGCTTGTTTTTT
>JAUYPI010000019.1 GCA_030697645.1 bacterium
GACTACCTCGTGTTCTACAATACGAAGCGAGTACACTATGCGTTCAAGAATAAAATGACACCGCTCCAGTTTCTGCTATCATGGAGGCCGACCGAGGCGTCGAGATTACCCGCAGAGTGCAGAGATGGGTGGCCTCATACAGCATCTTGACGGGGCGCAGCGTAGCGCATACGCTTCGATACAGAAGAGACTGTCTTTGACAGAGAGTCGCCTACATAAAAAAAGGAACGAGGAGTACATACATGATCACCCGTAAAGACGCAGAGCGATTCGTGTTGCCAGAATTTGGCATGGATCCGAATTTTCCAGAAGAGGCCGAGTGTAGCGCGGAGCATGCGCGCCACCTCCTCCAGGTCATCTGGCCCCAGAAGTATTCGTATGACAGAGTTCTCGTCGCGCAGGAGCCGATGCGCAATGCAACGCTGATGGGTATGTTCGCGGTTGGCGATACCGATCTTGACCATCTCGGTCCCGGGCACGTCTTTTATTTGGGGCTTCCTGGTACCGGGAAGACCCTTTTTGCAAAAGTGCCGGCGAAAGTGGTGCGAGCAAGCACCGCCCGGTTCCAGGGGACACCTGATGCGCTGCCGAGTGATTTCACCGGCAATCGGATCATTGATATCAGCGAGAATGACCGGCGGTACTTCAGACTGATCAAGGGCCCCGGGTTTTCTTTCATCGTCGTTCTCGACGAGATTAACCGCACCACCCCAAGAACCCAGAGCGCGTTCCTGGAGCTGATGAGTGAAGGTACTATCACGATTGCAGGAGAGACGCATACGGTACCCTCGTTCATCATTGCGACCGCAAACCCGCTCGAAAACGAAGGCGTGTTTCCGATGTCTGAAGCGCTCCTCGACCGGTTTATGTTTTTAGTGCGCGCCCATGCGTTTACCGCCGATCAGTTTACGGAGATCTTGCGTCGTTCGCATGAATTCCAAAATATTGAACTGCGAGCGGTATGTGACGAGACCGCGGTATTGAAGATCAGAGAATTTTTCTTCAATACCGTTCATGTTCCCAAAGAGGTGGAAGAGCGCATCGGCCGGTTCGCGGAAATCACTAACAGTCCACGCGCTTTCGGGTGTCTCACGGATCTCGCGGATGAGATTGACGACACGGTTATCATCTCGGGCCTGCAGGGACGCGGGGAAACTCATCTCTTGGGCGCCGCGCGCATTTTTGCCGCGATATTCAAATATCGTAATTATGTGACGCCGGACGATGTCCGCGCAGTCATGCTACCCGTTCTGCGCCACCGCATCGTGTTTCGCAAAGGCGTGCTGCGGCATTTCCGCACCCTATGGAAGCAAGACAGCATTCTCGACACGGTGGATACGATTATCAAACGGCTCATCCATGAGGCGTGGTGAGAGAGGAGTACTCTGATGCCAACTCCACCCCTGAAGAAACCGACGTCGCTTCTCCGGTTCAGGATAGACAAGGTTATCGCGGACTTTCGAGGTGGTGTGCACCGAAGCGCGGTTTCGGGAAGCGGGATTGATTTTCGGATGGTGCGCGAGTACGATCTTGCCGATCCTCTCTCACGCATAGATTGGCTTGCATCGGCGCGCCTTTCTGATGACGATACGGCACTCGTGGTCCGCGAGTATCACCCTGACCGCGAGATCGGCGTACTCTGTGCGATAGACGCCGGGAGCACAATGGAGCACCCGAGACGAAAGCGTGCATACAGCGAGGCGCTTGCCTGGCTCTTCGCGCTCTCTGCGTTCCGGTATCGCGATCGATTCGAGCTCGTGCATTTTGACGTGCGGTCGGTGCGGAGCACCGACTGGGGCAGGACGGAGACGTGGCTTGCCGATGCGACGTTTGATACAGAGCCGTCCGACCTCACTCAGTATATTGGAGCACGCCAGCTTACGAACACGCTCCTCATTGTCATTTCCGACTTCAACGAAACGACGCCTGAGTATATGCGACGATTCCGCACGCTTGACTTCGGCAGTCGGAATGTGCAGGGTGTGTTTTTTATGCTCGATGAGTGGGCGGGGTTTGAGCCAGTTCGTTTTCGCGCAGCGTTTTTTGACTCTTTGAGCAGATCAACACGTGCGCTTTCGCTGCATAGGGGAGGCCGAGCAGAGCGTGAGGCACTCTGCCAGAGCAGGTGTTTTGAGGAGCTCCGCAGGATCGCTCGGCCCCTTGATATCCCCTGCATCACCGTTCCGCTTATTTCTGCTGATCCACTTGGAATCGTCCACAAGGCGTTTTTGAGGCTTGGCCTCGAATGAGTCTAAACTGTACTCTGTTTCTAACCGCCACACGTGCCCTCGAGGCAGTGTGGCGGCTTTTAGTCATAGTCACGATTCACGATTGTAGCTCAGTGATGTGCGTTGTCTTGGTCACGGTCACATCACCGTTACGGTTGCAGTTTTTGATGTAGTGCCGCCGGTCCCTGTGCAAGAGAGGGTATAGGTTTTCGTCGTGGTGGGATTAACCACCTCGCCTCCGGAGAGAGCCCGGGCACCGGTCCAGCCGCCGGAGGCAGTGCAGGAGGTTGCGTTTGTTGTGGACCAACTCAAGGACGAGAACTCGCCTGGGGCGATACTCGTTGGGGCCGCAGAGAGCGTTATGGTGGGCAGGGCGCCTTTATTCACCGTCTTATACGAGAAGTCATTTATACCCCACTTGTTTGTTGCATCCTTGCGGTGTAGGTGGTGACGTTGCCGAGCTGGTTGGTGTTCTCGACCTCTTTCCCGCCCTGTGTCGTGCCGAGATAGACCCAGTAGTCGACAACATTCGTCAAGGAATCGGTGTAGCTGTTAGTCTTGTCCCAACGATCGGTAGATGCTGACCAAGAGAGCGTAACGCTGCTGGTGGTGATAGCGCTTGCAGACGGCGTTGAAGGGATGGAAGGCGGCGTTGCGTCAGATTGCCATTTGAAGATGGTGGTGGCATCCTTGAACACCTGGATCATGAGCGGATCGGCATCAGCCACATCCAGTTGATAAATTTCCTGATAGGGCATCACGTAATATCCGTCGGGAGTACCGTCTACACTGCCAGTATCGTTGGAGCTCCCGATTTCGATTGCGGTGCGAAGCGCAACGTCCTTTGCAGTGCCCGGAACGCTCATGGTCGTACCTCCCGCAGGAGCGATCATCTGTGCACCGAGTTTGGGACGGTATTTGGACATAAGCTCCCAAATGCTTTCGGAAGGCGGCGGGGTTTTGCCTAGACGTTTTGCCGAGAGATCCTCTCTCCAGAGCCCGAAGCGGTCCGGATACCGCGCAAGGCCGTAATTGAGAGATTCTTGGGCGACATATGATTTGCTCGGATCGAGTTGTGGCGTCATCACAATGTCCCCGACAGAGAACCATTGTATCTTGTCTGGAAACGCGTGCGCAAAGGCATCAATGTTTTGCTTGATAACGTCTATCATTTTTTGTGACGTGTACCCTAAAGCAGACCATGTTGTGGAAACGGTGCAGGAAGGGTCCGAATATGTCTTTAGGATCTGATTGTGTATGCCCCAGTTGAGCGTGATGGCGTCTCCGGCGCCGTTCACATAGCTGACCGTGTCCAGAAGATTGGCCTCGGCGAGGTGCCGCGCGAGCGCGCGCAGGAAGTTGAGCCATTTTTCATTCACCACTGGGTCCCATGGGACAGGATAGGCGCGGCAGTTCTTATCGTCTTTGAACAAGGCGTAATACGTCTGGGAGGGCCGTACCCATGACGGGTGCGGGAAGAAGTCAAGGCAATCCTGTGTGCTAGGGTTGCACCCGGATGTGATACGCACCGGCTGGAACGGAAAAACAGCCAGAGAAACCTTTTTCCCTTTCGATTTGAGCACGTTAAGATTCGCGTCAAGAGGTGTCCAGTTATATATTCCTTCCCCTGCTCCCTCAAGAAGAACCCAGCTCGCCCGCATCGCAAAACCGGTGGCGTATGTACTGCTCTCGCTGGTCAAAAATCCGTCGGCGGCGACGACATTTTGGTCAACATTGCCCAGGATATACGCCCCCGCATGCCACTTTATAAAGCCGGTGGTGAAGGTGGTGGCATAGGGAGCAGCAAGAGGCGTGGCTGTTGTGTCTTTGATTCCCGTGGTTACGGAAAGGGTGTAAGAGATGCCGGGTTTAAGATCGCCTGTCGGTGTTATCGTCACAAGAGTAGTGCCCGGGGTGTAGTTGGTGGTGAAGGGAACGGCGCTATTTCCTACCGTGGTGGCAAGCTTGATATTGGTTGTGTTTACGGATGCGGGATCAAGAGCTTCGGAGAACGTGAGCGTGGAAACCGCGCCCAGTCCCGCATTCGTGGCGTTGTTTGTGGGAAAAGCAGAGATGATGATAGGCGCTCCAGAGGCTTCTGTCTGCGCAATTTCAGTCGAGAGTGCAAAGAGACATACAATACTTATAACTCCGACGAAGAATACTTTTGTTCGCATATTCATACTACAGGGTTAGTAATTTTTTGATAAAATGTTCGTGGTGGGCCAGCCCTACGGGGCTTTTTGGAATGATATCACTGATCCCCTGGCTGTGTCTTCGATGTTGACGCCGCGGCTGTGGATAGCGGCCCGGAGCGCATCTGCGCGTGCCCAATCTTTCTCCGAGCGCGCCTTATCGCGCTCGCGAACAAGGTTTTGTACGTCCTCCGGCAGATTCTCAATAGGGACCACGGGCTCTTCGGCGAGCGCGGCGAGTTCGCCTCCGCGCTCCTTGAACCCAAGGCCGAGCACTCGGTCGAAATCAAGGAGTGCCTCGCGTTTTTCCTCGATCGGAACCGAATCATCTTTGACCATGTGCCAGAGCGCTGCAAGCGCGCCTGGTGTGTCGAGGTCGTCGTTGATACGTTCAATGAACCGATCGTTGTATGTTTGCGTAGTGCGAGTTTGCGCGAGGAGGGTCTGACCCTCCTCGCGAGGAGGGTCAGACCCTCCTCGCGCACTGACCGCATATTGACTGAGACGCGAGAGTGCGTGCTGCGCTCCCGTGACGGCTGCCCAAGTGAAATTCACGGGAGACCGATAGTGCGCGGTGAGGAGCCAGTAGCGAAATGAAAGGGGAGAGACGCCGCGAGCCGCAAGGTCGTCGAGCGAGAGGATGTTGCCGAGCGATTTCGACATCTTTCCGCCTTCAAGCAGTAGGTGCTCGTTGTGGACCCAAAAACGTACGGTGAGGAGGCCACTGCCTTCGTTCTGCGCGATCTCGTTTTCGTGGTGGATCGGAATGTGCTCAATTCCGCCGGTGTGGATGTCAATAGTCTCGCCGAGGTAGCGACGGCCCATTGCCGAGCACTCGATGTGCCAGCCCGGGAAGCCCGCGCCCCATGGCGACTCCCAACGCATGGCGTGCGCCGCATGTTCTCCCACAAGAAATTTCCAGAGCGCGAAGTCGCGCGGGTTGTGTTTGCCTCCCCGAACCGCGACTCTCGCGCCTGCCTCTTTCCCTTCGAGCGGTTGTCGCGAGAGCTCTCCGTAGCGCGGCAACTTCTCGGTGTCGAAATACACGCCGTCGTCAGTTGCATAGGTGAGGCCGCGCGCCTCAAGCGCCCGGATGAAGTCAACCTGCTCTCTGATGTGCTCAGTTGCTCTCGGGCGGTATTGGGGGGGTACGATGTTAAGCCGCTTGAGATCATCCCAGTAGAGCTCCTCGAAATGCCGCGCAACATCGGCGGGGTCTGTGCCGCTCTCGCGCGCCGCGCGCGCAACCTTATCCTCGCCTTCATCCTCATCTGAGGCAAGATGGCCGACGTCGGTGATATTGACCACATCCTCGACATCGTAGCCATCGTATCGGAGCGCGCGCTTCAGGACGTCCACGAACACCGCAGCCCGCATATTGCCGATATGTTGACGGGAGTAGACCGTTGGACCGCAGGAGTATACCCGCGCAGTCGTGCTACCCGCAGGAGCGAACTCCTCTTTCGCGCGCGAGAGCGTGTTATAGAACCGCAGTCCCATATAGGAATTTTATTTTGACAGAGTGGGCGGTGGAGACGCGGTGTTATGAGAGTGGTCGCTCGGGCGCGACTCAGCGACAAGCTGCTTCACTTTCTCGACGACTCCGTAGGGAATGTTGCGTACCTTGACGAGGTAGGTCGCAGCGCCGAGGCGTCTGTCTTTTGCTACGCCCTCGTCAGATTCAAGATCGGAGAGGATGATGATCGGAATCCCTGCGATGCTCGGATTTTGTTTTATGCGTGCAAGAAGCTCGTCACCACCCATATGGGGCATCAAGCGATCGAGGACTATACAGTCAATAGTCCCGACGTGTTCCGTGCCGGTTAAAATTTTTTCTGCAACGACGCCGTCTTCGGCGTCGAGTACGCGGTAACCGTTTTGTGTGAGCGCAATGCGGAGGATACCTCGTGTGTAGACGTTGTCCTCAACAAGGAGCACGGTGGCCCCGGCGTTTTGACTATTTTTTTCTCCCGGTGTCTCCATGCTCATGCTGCTCTATTGTACCATGTTACTAACATGCGTTCACTGTGCTAGAGTGGGATAACCTGCCGTCGTGTAGCCCATGAGGGCGACGTTCTCTATTTATGGTCGTTATACCAAAAAAGGGCACGATTTTAATCGTGGAGGATCAAGCGCCGCTTGCGCGGGCGCTCATGTTGAAGCTCCAGAGTGCGGGGTTTAATCCGGAAGTGCTGGACGACGGGCGTGAGGTTGTTGATCGCATAAAGAAAACGCACTACGACCTTGTAATTCTTGACCTCGTCATGCCGAACAAAGATGGTTTTGAAGTACTTGCAGAACTCCGCGAGGCGGATAAACGCACACCCGTCATCATCTGGTCGAATTTGAGCCAACCGGAAGATATTGCGCGTGCGAAAGAGCTTGGCGCCGTTGATTACTGGGTGAAGCTCGGCACGCCGCTTGCGGTGGTCGTCGAACGTATTGTACAACAGCTTACTTCAAAACCGCGCGTGTAGCGTTGTAATCACTCGCACCTACCACAAGACCGCTAACAGAGCCGTCATCGCGAGGAGCGAGACCCCTTCGCTTCGCTCGGGATAGGCTCCGCAATCCAGAATTGCGCCTCAATGTAATAAAACTTCGGGCACTTTCCGAAGAAGTCTAGTATACTTTATGGTATGAGCACGACTCCGCCACTTCGCCACATCATGCTCTGCGAAGACGATCTGCCTATTACACGGGCACTCGCCTTGAAGCTCACGCGGGCCGGATACCACACGACCGTCGCTTCAAGCGGCGTAGACGCGATCGAGCTCCTGGGACAAACACACTACGATCTTATCATTCTTGACCTCGTCATGCCGAACAAAGATGGTTTTGAGGTACTTGCAGAACTCCGCGAGGCGGATAAACGCACACCCGTCATCATCTGGTCGAATTTGAGCCAGTCAGAGGACGTGGCCCGCGCTCGTGCTCTTGGGGTCGAGGATTATTGGTTCAAATACAATACGTCACTCCGTGAGGTCGTGGATCGTGTACGGGCATTTTTTGCAAAGACGTAGCGTACGCAACTTCCAACGGCTAATTACTGATTTTTGATTTTTGGGAATCAGAAATTCGAAATTCGAAGTTGGAAATCGTGTAAGCTGTACCTATGGCTAAAAAACAATATGAGTCAAAAGGGGAAGACGGCGCAAAAACGGTAGAGACGGCAGAGAAAGACGAGGAACAGAGGAGCGTGGGTACTGACGCGCCCGAGACAGAGGCGGCTGCGACGGACGATACGTTTGACATAAAGGCACTATTGCTCAAGGAAAATTACATCGCCGAGCAGGATGTCGCACGCGTGGAGCAAATACTGAAAGACCATGATACGACCTTCGAGCAGGCAGTGCTCTCAAGCGGCATCTTGACGCGCGAGCTTCTGGGGCAGGCGATCGCAGAGCATTTCCATGTACCCTATGCGGATATTGAAACCAAGCAGCCTCCGCGTGAACAGGTTTTGAAAATTCCTGAAGAAGTGGCCGTGGCATTCCACGCCGTTCTCTTTGGGGAAGGGGCAGAGGAGGTTGCCGTGACCACTGATCGCCCGACAGCGCCCGGCCTCCATGAGGCCCTCGCGCCGCTTTTTGTCGGCAAAAAGGTGGCCCTGCACTACTCGTTGCCGGAAGACATTGACGTCATTTTTCGACATTATCGGAAATCGCTTGAGACGCGCTTCAGCCAGATCGTTGCTTCAGAGGAGCACGTTGCGCCGGAAATTCTTGAGGAGATTTTTGCGGACGCCCTGACGTCCCGCGCGTCTGATGTTCACTTCGAGCCGCAGGAATCAGAGGTGGTGATCCGTTTTCGTATAGACGGCGTACTCCATGACGCAGGGCATATCCCGAAAGAGTATTACGACAATGTGCTTAATCGCGTCAAGGTTGAGTCGGGCCTGCGCATTGATGAGCACTTTGCGGCGCAGGACGGTTCGATGCGCTATCGACACGAACTGCTGAAGGAAAAGCAGGTCGTTGATATGCGCGTCTCCATAGTGCCGGTTGTTGACGGGGAAAAAATCGCGGTGCGGCTTCTTTCCGAGTATATTCGCTCTCTTGCACTCTCAGAACTCGGGCTCTCTCCGCGCAACCAGGAGTTGCTTCGTACGGTCTTAAAAAAACCAGTTGGCATGGTGCTGGTGACCGGTCCGACCGGCGCAGGAAAAACGACGCTCCTCTATGCGATGTTGAAAACCATTATTCGTCCCGGAGTGAACATTACAACCATCGAAGATCCGGTTGAGTATAAAATGGCCGGCGTGAACCAAATTCAGGTCAATATCGCGACAGATCTTACCTTTGCAAAGGGCTTGCGTTCTATAGTGCGTCAAGACCCGAACATCATTTTGGTCGGCGAGATTCGCGATCAAGAGACGGCTGAAATCTCGGTGAACGCCGCGCTTACCGGCCATCTGCTGCTCTCGACATTTCATGCAAACGATGCGTCAACCGCGATTCCCCGGCTGCTCTACATGGGCATCGAGCCGTTCCTGCTCGCGTCAACGCTCGAAGTCGTCGTTGCGCAGCGGCTGCTGCGACGATTATGCACGACGTGCCGTGTCTCTGAAACGTTGTCTCCAGAAAAGATAAAAAAAGATTACCCCGAAGCGGCGGGCACGCTCCCGCATAAGCCGCTGACCCTCTATCGCGGCAAGGGGTGCGAAACCTGCCAGGGGACTGGCTATCGCGGACGTATCGCCGTATTTGAGCTTCTGGCGATCACGCGCGAGGTGCATGATTTGATTTTGACCAACCCGCCCGCACAGAAGATATGGGACCTTGCAAAAAAGCAAGGGGCGGTCTCACTGTTCGAAGACGGGATCGAGAAGGCGCTTGCCGGTGTCACGACCGTTGAGGAGGTGTTGCGCGTCGCGGCGCCGTCCTAAAAACATTACGACATTTGACATGTAACATTTGACCATTGACCACGAACGAAAACACCTGTCGTCGTCCAGTGTCAAATGTTAAAGGTCACATGTCAAATGTTACGCGATTTCGTGCTTCAATTTTTATACCATGGGGAATCAACTGACAGTCTTTTTTATTGAGGACGACCCGTATATTGCTCATATCCTCTCTGACAGCCTGGTAAAAAATGGTTTCGCGGTGATGCATGTCGGTGATGGCGAGGAAGCCCTCAAACTTGCCGACAATAGCGAGACCATGAAAACCGTTGCCATTGTGCTCCTCGACCTGCTTTTACCGAACGTGCATGGCTTTGAAGTACTGAAGCGGCTTAAGGCCAATGAAGCGTCGCGTGACATACCCGTGATTATTCTGACCAATATTGTGGACCAGGAGATGCTCAAAGAAAGTAAACGACTCGGTGCCGCGGACTATCTCGTCAAAGCAGAGTGTTCTACGAAGGAAATCATCGCGCGCATTAATGTTCTGCTTCACAGAAGCACCGACCAGGAGACTCGGAAACAGTAGACTTCTTCTCCCCTCCAACAAACCTTATGCATGCACTTGTGCATGCGCTGCGCCGTGTCTTTGGCGGCGCGCGCAAACCTGAACCTCACGAGACCACGTCCGGTAGAGCATCGCTCTCTGGAGCACGGGCGCTCGGCGCGCGTCACGGGAGGCGCTCGAGAGCGCCGCGGTTTGCATGGCTTGCCAATATCGGCATAAGCAAGGAGCGCGAGGCGTTCATGGAGAACCTCGCGATGTTCCTTGGTTCCGGCATGGGCGTCGTTGACTCGCTTGACTCGATTAAGGCGGAACTGCGCTCGCACCGTATGCGGAACGCCATAGAGGGGATCAAGGAAGAGATCGCGGCAGGTTCGACGATCTGGAAGGCGCTTGAGGGTGTACGGCTTCTTCCCGACTACATTATTTCTCTGATCCGCGTCGGCGAGGAGACCGGTCGCCTGACGGAGAATATAAAAGTAGTGGTACTCCAACAGCAAAAAGAGCGTTTTTTCCGCTCACGCATACAGTCCGCGATGATGTACCCGATGCTTATCATGGGTCTCACCGGGCTCATTGGCACCGCGATCGCCTGGTTCCTACTGCCGCGTCTTGCGAAGGTGTTTAATGAGCTTAAGCTCGAGATGCCTTTTATTACCAAGGCGCTGATCGGTGTTGGGACCTTTCTTGAGAAGTGGGGCTATATAGCCCTGCCGTTTGCGGTCGGCGTGGTGCTACTCGCCATCTATTTTCTTTTTTTTCATCCGCGCACGAAGATTGTTGGGCAGGAACTGTTGCTTCGATTTCCGGTGATCAAGCGGCTTATAAAAGAAGTGGAGCTTTCGCGCTTTGGGTTTATCCTCGGGACGCTGCTTGGCGTGGGCATACATATTCTTCACGCGCTTGATTCGCTTCACGACGCGACGAGCGTGATTCGCTACAAAAAAGTCTACCGGACGCTGCGAGAAAACATCGCCGAGGGCAACTCATTCCATAAGACATTTGAGCAGAATACATCCATCAAGCGATATATTCCGGATACGATCCAGCATTTAATTGTCGCCGCAGAGCAGTCAGGTCATCTTCCCGAGACACTGCGTAAGATCGGTGAGACATTCGGGGAGAAGACCGAGACGACGGTAAAAAACCTCACGGTGCTTCTCGAGCCGATACTGCTCATCTTCGTGTGGTCGGGCGTTGTGCTCGTCGCGCTTGCGGTGATTCTGCCGGTGTATAATCTCATTGGCGGCCTCAGCGCCTCACCCGAGGCCGGCGGTGGCCCTCCCGCCTCTGCTCCTGTGGAGCAGCCCGTACCGCCAGCCCCGAGTGAGGTACAGGGATCGGCTGAGACGGAAGAAGCTGCCGCAGCTCCGAGAGAAACTCCGCCCCCTCCGGAGGCTCGCGGCGAGAGTACACCGGTCAATGCCAAGCGCCTTGAGATCCTCGATACCGAGTTGGGGTATCTTCGGGTTCGTGACGCCCCGGCGGCGAGCGCTACGCTTATTGATCAGGTTAATCCCGGAGAGACCTACCCGTACCTCGAGATTTCAGAGGATTGGTATAGAATCGAGCTCTCCGACGGGCGTATCGGCTGGGTATCTGGCAGGTATGTTCGAGTAATCGAGTAGACTTCTTTCGAAACCCCTTTCGTGGCGAAATTTCTGATTTTTGAGCGAGACGAGGAAAGTGAGCGAAATGATTCGACGCGTTACTCGAAGTACGACGAGGATCATTTTGCGATACTTTACGAAGTCGCAGCCGAAAAT
>JAUYPI010000020.1 GCA_030697645.1 bacterium
TGTGAATTACGAAACTGCCTTTTCGGAGACTCCGCAGGCGCCGAGCTTGGTCCTGTCAAGACCCCGAGCACGGGGCTCTTGACAGGTCGGCGCCGAGGACAGAGCGACCGAGCCGCTGGAGCGAGGGAGCGTGCTCCGAAAAGGCAGTTTCGTAATTCACAGCACTTACATTTTTTATGGAAATCAGAAACATTGCAATTATCGCCCACGTTGACCACGGCAAGACAACCCTCACCGACGCGCTGATGAGGGAGGCTGGTGTTGCCAAGGCGGGCAGCACGATGGATTCAAACGCGCTCGAGCTCGAGCGCGGGATCACCATTTACGCAAAAAATGCCGCGCTCGAATACAGAGGGACGAAGATCAACATCGTGGATACGCCCGGGCACGCGGACTTCGGTTCGGAGGTCGAGCGCGTACTCCGGTCGATTGATTCGGTGCTGCTCGTGGTTGACGCTCAGGAGGGACCGATGCCGCAGACGCGATTCGTCTTGAAGAAGTCGCTTGAGCTCGGGCTCCGACCGATCGTCGTTATCAATAAAATCGACAAGCCAGCGGCAGAGCCCTCTCGCACGGAAGAGCAAGTGCTCGAGTTATTTCTCGAGCTCGGCGCGACGGACGAGCAGGCAGATTTCCCGATCGTCTATACGATCGGGCGCGAGGGTATCGCGAAAAGAGGGCTTGAGGATGAAGCACACGATCTCTCCGCCCTGCTGGATACGATCCTCTCGCATGTGAGGGCGACGCCGGAAGCTGCGGCCGAGAAGCCACTCCGGTTGCAGCCATTTAATCTCGCGTATGACGATTTTCTGGGACGCCTCGCTGTCGCCCGCATTCACGAGGGGAGTGTTGCGGCGGGTGCGCCCGTTTTCATAAAAAAGCCGGGCGGCGAAACGCGTCCGGGAAAAATTAAAAAAATTTTCACCTTCCTAGGTCTCCAGCGCGTGGAAGTGCAGGAGGCGTATGCGGGGGATATTGTGCTTATCGCGGGCATCCCGGATATCGACATCGGGGAAACCGTCGCCGGAGAAGCTGATGCGGAGCCATTGCCGCGCATTGCGGTGGACGAGCCGACGATCGCGCTCGATTTTCTAGTCAACACCTCGCCGTTTGCCGGGCGGGAAGGGAAGTATGTAACGTCGCGGCAGCTCCGTGAGCGCCTTTCTCGCGAGCTTGAAGTGAACGTAGGGCTCAAGGTTGACTTCGGCACGGGCGAAACGTATCGCGTGTCCGGCCGCGGGGAGCTCCACATTGCGATACTCCTCGAGAACATGCGCCGCGAGGGCTACGAGCTCCAAGTCTCGCAGCCGCAGGCAATTGAGCGCGAGGAGAACGGTGTCAGGATGGAGCCGTTCGAGGAGGTGGTGATCGACACGCCGCAGCAGTTTCAGGGAGTGATTATCGATCGGCTCGGTATGCGCGGATTTTTGATGCAGAATGCGGTGTTGCATGACCAGACGCTCCGTCTTTTTTTTGAGGGGCCGACGAGAGGGCTCCTTGGCTACCGGAGCCAGTTCGTGATTGACACCAAAGGCACCGGCATACTCTCCGCGCGGTTTCTTGAATTCCGTCCCTACCGCGGTGAGATCCGTCGGACTACGCGAGGCTCGATGGTATCGATGGCGAGCGGCAAGGCCCTGGGGTTCTCTTTGTGGAATCTTCAAGATCGCGGGACCCTCTATATCTCCCCGGCAACAGAGGTCTACGAGGGCATGGTGATTGGCAACAGCGCAAAAGGCGAGGAAATGTACGTGAATCCAACCAAAGGAAAACAACTCACCAACATGCGCGCTTCGGGTTCGGACGAGGCGATCGTGCTTACGCCGTCCTATGAGATCACGGTCGAGCGAGGCCTTGAAGTGATGGGGGAGGATGAATATCTTGAGATCACACCGAAGAGCGTGCGCCTGCGTAAGCGTGAGTTTGGCAAGTCGGCCCGGACAAAGTCCGCGCCAGGGAGGCGATGAGAAAGATCTCTACAGTGTCGGGTGGGCACGCGGCAGGTTTCTAAAAAATAATCCCACCGAGCAAGAGCTCAGTGGGTGCGGTTGAGGAACGAATGTTCCTTTATGACGCATTGTGAACGGCACAGGTCATCGCAGAGTGGTCCGCTCGCTGTGCCGTCCGGATGGTACGGTCTGTGAATGGTGGGTCACAGATAGTGCTCAGCATATCGTTCCATCGTTTAAAGTGCAAGAAATTTTTTCAGTGAGAGGGGTTTCCGCAGAAGTTTTATATTTCTGTCAAGTTCGCTATGAAGGCGAGTGTTAACAATTCCCCCAAGTGATGTCGCCGAGTGAGGGCTGGACGAGGGTTGTCTTGCGCATGGCATTGCCAGCGCAATTACTGAGACTCCTCGACACGGTGACTCGTTTTTCCGATGTTATCTATACGCTTCCACCGGTGGTTAGAGCTCTCTGCGCCGCGTGTGGCATCGCGCCACACGGTGAGACTGGTGGACCTTTGTGGCCCAAGTCGTAGCCGACTAACGCATATTTTTTTACAGCCGCTCCTTTTAGAGCGGCTGTGGTTTTTTCTGCGACTACAAGTTTACCCAAGCCCGCCAACAAGGCGGATTTTTGCGCCGAGCGTCTCCGCGCGCTCGGCGAGGCTATCAATAGCCACGGTCGTTGCTCATACGACGTCGGTTAGAGCCAGAACGACGAGCTCGCGGACTTGCTTGAATCGCTGATCGTGTGTCACAAGCGGCGTGTTGAAGAGGAGCGCAGTGGCGGCGATAATGCTGTCGCCGAGCCGAAGTCGGTACTCTCGTCGGATATGCGCGGCACTGTCGGCGACTTGAAGATCAACCGGGATCAGGATGCATTGCGCGAGTAATTGCAGGATGAGTTTTTCTTCGCCCGCCCGCAGTGCCGGGGCCGCAAGCAATTCGATTCGCGTGATGGCAGAGATGAATAGTCGATCTCTGGCATTTGCACGTGCCGCGAGGAATGTAGTTGCAGCCTCGTCACCATTGAGGTGATAGATGAGGATATTTGAGTCAACGGTATATGAGCCAAATTTCATGACCGCCCGTCGTTTTTTGATGAGGCGCGTGAGGAACGCACCGTTCCATACATTACTCGTGCGGTGTTCTGATAGGCAAGCGCTCGTATACCGCGCCCGCGCCAAAGTCCCGCAGTCTTTTTTATAACGCGCGCAGCCTCTGATCTGCTCGGAGCGCGCGTAGGTCGTTGTATAGTTTTTAGCGCCGTGGTCATATTGGTACAATAGCGCTGCTTCGCCGTGTTTGCAATCAGCGATCAGCGTAGATTTTTTTTATCTCAGCCCGCCAACAAGGCGGATTTTTGCGCCGAGCGCGCGGAGACGCTCGGCGAGGTCCTCGTAGCCGCGGTTGATACTATAGACATTTTTGAGCACGGATTTGCCTGATGCGCCGAGCATCGCAATGAGGAGAATGGTTGCGGGCCGGAGCGCGGGGGGACAGACGAGCGAAGCGGCGTGGAGTTTCGTTGGTCCGACCACAAAAACGCGGTGCGGGTCGGCGAGAATGACGCGCGCGCCGAGCTTCTCGAGCTCGGTGTAGTAGATCGCGCGGTTTTCGTACACCCAGTCGTGGATGAGGGTGATCCCCTGTGCTTGTGTCGCGATCACGGCAAAAAACGGCAGGTTGTCTATATTGAGTCCCGGGTAGGGTTGAGCGTGGATTTTCTCCGGTGGTGCCGTAAGCGTTGAAGATTCGAGTTTCAAATCAACAAGATCCGTGAGGCCATTTTCGGCCTTGTAGCGCTCTGAGACGCTATAGCCGAGGCCCATGGCTTCGAGCTTGAGGAGTTCGAGCGAGAGGAAGTCGATTGGAGCGCGACGGATCGTGAGCGCGGAGCGCGTAACAGCGGCCGCGGCGATGAAGAACATCGCCTCGGTCGGATCCTCACTCGGCTCGCCAATTGCATCGGTGTTTATGTCGGCGAGGCCGGTAACGGTGAGTGTCGTGGTGCCGACCCCCTCGATCGTGATGCCGAGCGAGCGGAGGAAGCAGCAGAGGTCCTGCACCGCGTAATTTGCCGACACGAAGCGCAACGTGGTTGTTCCCGGGATTCGCGCGGCAGCGATCAGAGCCTGCGCCGTTCCGGTGTCGCTCTGCTCGTAGAGCACGATGTCGGCTGCTTTGAGCGAGCGCGTGCGGACGCGGTACTCTTCTTCCGTCTCCCGTACGTCAATGCCAAGCTTGGCAAGGGCTCGGAGGTGCGGCGAGACGATGCGGGAGCCGAGCTTGCAGCCGCCAGCGGCTGGCAGCGAGAATGTGCGCTCGAAGTGCGCGAGCGCGCCGATGAACATGAGGACGCTGCGTGTTTTCCGGGCCGCGGCGACGTTGATGTTTTTAAGAGCGAAGCGCTTCGGCGGGGTTAGTATAAGATCGGCGCCGTCGCGGCGTACGGCAACGCCGATACTCTCGAGCACCTCTATGATCCGTCCTACCTCTTCGATTTTTGGCATTCGTCGGAGCGTCGTCGTGCCGCGGTTGAGGAGCGAGGCGGCGAGGAGCATCATGGCGGAATTTTTCGCGGTGTTGACCGTGACCGCGCCTTTCAGGCGATACCCTCCTTCAATCTCAAAATTGAGGCTATCGTCCGCGAGCTCGACGACGCTCCTCCCCAGTGCCTCCCCGATGCGCTCGAGCATTGCGATCGTGAGGTTCTGCTCACCTTTCTCGATGCGCGCGATGGCGCTCTGGCTCGTGCCGAGCGCCTCGGCGAGCGCTTCCTGCGTGAGTCCGCGCCGTTCCCTGAGCTCCGCGACGAGCGCGCCGATCCGCGTCGTACGAGATTTTTTTCGCGCGATAACCATGCCACATATCATATGTGATATGTCTCGCGCCGCGCAAGCGTGAGCGCTGTGAATACGAAAAATTCACGCGTGCGTCAAGGGCGGTACAACGCGCCACACTTTTTTTCGATGCGCCAGTTCCGCGCGTGCGAAGTGGCCCGTAGAGTGTCGGAGTAGGCAAAAAAGCAGCAATTCCACATGATCCAAAATAGCCTTATTTAGAGCCATATTGGAATTTAGCTTTCGTAAACTATTTTTTAAGGAAGGATAGGGCTCTATTCAAGGCTCGTTTTTGATTTTGTTGGGGGAACGGCTGGTAAAAAGCTTTTTTTCTAGGACGTACACGTTTGAGCATTGTTGTGAAAATTACCCCTCTAATCACCCAATGAAAAGCTGTCCTTTACGTATCGCAATAGCATTTTTGCATCATTCTTCGCGTCGTCTGACCCAAGAACAATGATTGCAACGGGGCGTTTTTGGTTGTCAATTTCTATTTCAAAAACCGCGAGCATGCCGTGAGAGGCCGAAGAGCTTAACCCAGTCTTGCCGCCAACCATGCCCTCTACCCCCGATATTTGATTGAGATTCTGAAGAGTATCATACGTCGATGGACCATACACGGTACGATTCTCGTTGCCCATGCTCATATGTAAAATAAAACTGCGATTGTAGTAAAGGTATTTAGCAAGGTGAAACAAGTCCTCCGCGGTAGATATATTTGCGGCCAGCACTCCGGAAGTATCTACGAAATTGGAGTCGCTCATCCCGAGTGCTTCCGATTTTGTATTCATCAGTTTTATAAATTGATCTTTGCCCACAGGAGCGGTTACGGCGACCGCCGCTTCATTAGAAGATTCTACAAGCAGGAGCGACAATAAATCGAGGACGGAAACGCGATCATCTTCTTTGAGACGCGGAATACTGGTCGAAGCCAGCATTGAAGAATCTACGGTTACTTCTCGTTCCACATTTATATATTCAACCGCAACCAGCGCGGACATGAGTTTTGTGATTGACGCAATGGGACGTTTCTCGCGAGGCTTATTTTCTGTAAAGACAAAATTATTTTCTAAATCTGCCGCAAGGTACACGACACTACCCGGCAGCAGGTTTTTGTTTTTGTATGTGGGAGCTTTTTTGTCGCCGTTAAAAGATTCTTCAAACACCAGCACCGGAGTGTCTCTGTCGGCAAGGCGGTATAGTTCTTCCGCATCGGTAAGCGAAACCCGAATACAGCCGCCAGAGTATGTCGCGGGTGTTGGTGAACCGTCAGGATAGTGCGTGGGGCCGTGAATAAAAAAGTTGCCTTGAAACTGCATACTCCACGGCATAAACACGCGGCCGAAAGAAGAAAAATGATTTTTTTCTTTTGAGCTGATTTTATACAGTCCCGCTGGCGTTTGCCACCAGGAACCATCTCGTCCCTTCGTTTGTATTGGCGCCTCTTTCAAGAGTTCTCCATTCCTATACAGTCGAATGATCATCGCGGAAAGATCGGCTTCTATGAAACTCGTGCCTTGAGAAATAAATTCTTCCTTGGTTTTCTGAAAGAAATGAGCGTTTTGCAAAGCCGGCCAACTACCATAAACAAGATCGATTTTTTCACCTTCGCTGCCTTGAAGCATAATCGTGGAACCATTGTCCGTATTCGCATAGAGAAAAATTGAAACACCGACAACGAACATCAAAAAAGCCAGAAGAGGATAGGAGATTATCGTTGGGATATGCCTATGAATAAAATGAACGTGCACCACGTCATTTTCCCTGGTCTCTGATTCTTCAAATTCTTTTTTTGTTTCGTCGCTAAACGTCATAGAGAAATACTAGCGCAAAAAAGCAAGTCGTACAAAAAATTGTCGATCGGCGCTCATGTACATACTGTCATATGAATCCGCTATCGTATAAGAGACGTTGTACCTTTAAGGTCGTGGTCCCTCTATTTTTGGTTTTTCTTGCCGTAGGTGCCGATCCCAAAACCACTAACGCTCTGAGCCACGAAACGTCTGCATCAGAGCCCGCGCCTGTAACCATAACCGATGACGAGATCGATGGTTTTCTTTTTCGCGTTAACGAAGACGTACGAAACAAGGTTATGGTACTCGGTGGCGAACCTGTCGAACAGCTACCCGTTCCGATATTGTTCGGGATTCCGATCGGTGGTTTTACCGATACGTGGGGAGAGACGCAGACAGGCGGCCGAGTCCATGCCGGAATCGACATTATGGCTGATCGAGGTGCGTTGGTGGTTTCGCCAACTGACGCGGTAGTGACAAAAATTGGATACGACAACCGTGGGGGAAACTTTGTGGTCACGGCCAACCCGGGCGGCGAGCAGTTTTATTTTGCACACTTGGATCGCGCCGCAGAAAATCTATCCGTCGGCGATGTTCTTACACGGGGAGATCTTATCGGCTATGTTGGAAATACCGGTAACGCACGCTCTACAGCACCACATCTGCATCTGGGAATTTATTATAAAGGGATTGCGCGTAATCCCTTCCAGCGCCTTATTCGCGAATTTTCTATAGAAGAAAGGCTGGCTTCTGTGGAACACATTTTAACTGAAAACAAAATTATTCTTGGCGAGCATAACGGTGGCGTGCGTTTTTTACAGAGATTCTTAATACAGAACGGCACTGGTCCCCGTGCAACAGCTTTAGCGAAAATTGGCGCTACCGGTTACTTTGGCCCATTCACAAAAAACGCACTCGTCGAATACCAGAAAACGGCCAGTATTGTCCCCGCCTCCGGATATTTTGGACTTGTGACGAGAACACACATAGTAACTAAACTTTTGGTGAACATTAATGCAGAAGACAAAACAGGGGCATCGAACAAACTCCAGCTTTTTGATTTGTAACAAAGTTTCCCGAGACACGGCGCAATCTGCGTACAACCCCCTGCGCTCTTGGCGTATCGTAGTTCACGCGCGTGTCAAGAGTCCGGCCCGGCCTTGAGAGCGCGCGCGGGAGTTGTGTGTTGTGCACATAGCAGCCGTGTTTGTGCGGACAGGCACCTGCTACAATGTAGAGCAGTGAACGAGGAAATGAATAACAATTTCCTGGCGCCCGGGAGAGCACGGGCAGGGCTGCTTTGGTGCCTGCGACTGCTCCGTGGCCCACATGCCATTCGGGCCCTCTTCGTACTGGCGGCGCTTATCATTATTGCTAGTGCCGGCTATTTTCTCCTCGGTGACTTTGGGCGTCGAGGAGAGAGGCCCCGCGCCTACAGCGCGCCGTTCTCGCTCGTGCCGGACAAAATTTCGCAGAGCGCGGCGATTGCGATCTCGCTCCCGAAGGGCGTCACGATCGCGCTGGCCGAGGCGAGCGAGCGCATCAGTTTTGAGCCCGATATAGCCGGCACCTGGCTCACTCCGGAGGATAGCGCGGGAGAGAACGAGCGGCTCGTTTTCGCGCCACGGGAGCCCCTCAAGCTCGGGCTCTATTATGCGGTCAGCGTGAACACGGGAGCCGAGACCTTGCGACATGATTTTCTTGTAGACGAGGACCCCGCGATCGTGGCGGTATTTCCGGCGGCAGGTTCCGAGGCGCCGGAAACTACTTCGGTCACCGTCATTTTCAACCGACCAATGGTCCCGCTCACCACTCTCGAGACGCTCGATACTGCAGACATTCCCGTTGAAATTGTGCCGGGAACGCCGGGGAAGTTCAAATGGATCACCACACGAAACCTCCAGTTTATACCGGAAACGCGACTCATGCGCTCCGCGAATTATACGGTGCGCGTGAAGCAGGGGCTGGTATCCATGGACGGTTTGCCGGTCGCGGGCACGGAGCAGAAGTTTACGACGCGCCATCTTCGCTACGAGCAGATGGACAGTGGGCAGCACGGATTTGCCGAGCCGGTGCGAATCCGGTTCAACCAGCCGGTTGACATTGAGAAGACGCGCGCGCGAATTTCCGTAACCAAAATCGAGAAATCGGCTCTACCGGTCGCGGGGCAATCCGATAAGGTGCCCGCGGTCACTCCCGGGACGATGCTCCAGGCGCCGCTTCCGTTCATAGTCACCTATGGAGAGCGGAGCGTGTATAACGATGAGACCGAAAAATCAGAGGCATTTTTGGACACGTCGGTGCTTGAGATATATAACAGCGAGGATCGGTTCGGGCGCGAAGGACTTTGGGATTTCGACACCTCATATAGCATTTCGGTGAGCGGCGCATACCCAATCGACGGCGATGTGACACTCTCCGAGGCACGCCAGAGCAGTATATTTATTCCCGAGGTGATCACGTCGCTGTCTGCAGAATCCGACCGCAGCACGTTTGTCGAGCCGAACCTTTTTGACCCCGAGGGCACCCTCATTGTCGAGTTCGCGGAGGTAATAGATAAAGAGGCGAGCACGATCAAGGCGGAAGGGTTGCTCCGCGCGGAGTACGGCGAGACGTGCGCGGCAGATGAGGTCGGCAGGGCATATTATGGGAACGAATGCAAAAAAGTTCCCGACAAGAGCTCTCTCGTACTTCATTTCGACCCCCGGGCGTTTGGCCGCGGCGAGTCGGTGCCCGTTCGTTTCGAGAAGATTGTTAACGGTGACGGCTTACTGCTGAACGCGTCGCCGATCCAAAAAACGATAACGACGTATCCCAGCCTCGTTATCTACAAGATGACGCCGCAGGATGGCGCCGCTCGCGCCGCGCTCACTGAGCTTGTCGTGTGCACGTCGAATCCCCTCGCGCCGGCCACTGAAGAAAATTTTGCCGAGCGACTGCAGAGTAATTTTACCGTCGGGCTCTGGAATTGGCAGGCTCCCTGGCGTGTGGGAATCGCCGACAGCCGTGCTCCGTGTGCTCCCGGGCAGTTCGTTAACACAATCCGCTACGGCCTCGTGCCGGAGTATCCCTATCGATTTACGCTGAAACTTATCGACGATTTCGGCGAAGTCGCAAGCACCGCGCTCGCTTTCACGAGCGGCTCGATCGAGCGCACGGCGCGCAAATTTTTCCATCTCAACAGAATGTATAATGCGACCTCGCCGGAGAAAACGAAATTCACCTACGCAGTGGAGAACCTCGAATACATGGACCTCTCTATCTGCGAGGTATCTGCACAGACGATGCTCCGCTACAGCGAGGGTCGTCCGGAAGCGACGGTCACCCCCTCCTCGCTCCCATGCCTCACGAGTGAGACGCACCGCGTGGAGTTGCCGAGGCAGTATTGGACGCGCAATTTTTTTCAGATTGACCTCGCACACTACATCCCGGACGCGCGTGCTCGCGATCACTCACGGCTCGGACACTTCGTGCTCACGCTGAGCCACCCTGAGTATCGGCGGCTTGAGTGGGTGTACGAGAGCGCCAAGGGGCGGTATAAGGATACGCCCCGGGAGCAGATTTTTGAGCGCACGTTTGTGACCGTCACAAACCTCGCGGTTGCGGAGAAAAAAGTGAACCGTCCCATAAACCGCTATGCGACAGACCCGCACAAAGACCTCACTGATGCGGCGCTCACCGGAGACCAAAATCTCTACTGGGTGAGCACGTTTGGAGCGCTTGCGCCGAAGACAGGCGCGAAGGTTGTGCTCTATACCCTCAACGAGGGTGTGCTCCGTGAAGTTGCGAGGGCGGAGACCGACGGCACGGGTGTCGCACGAGCTCCTGCCGTCGTGAACCTCTTTGGTGCCGTGGTGAGCGCCGGGAGCGACAGCGCCATCGTCACCGAACACACTGACCGGCTCGCGTGGGCGTCCTCGGCGGTTTCGTCCGATAGGACATACATCTATACTGATCGGCCGATCTATAGGCCGGGCCAGGAGGTGTTTATAAAAGGAATCTACCGCGAAGGATACGACACAGACTACAGAATCCCCATTGGTAAGAAAAGCACGATCGCTGTCCGCAACGCTCGCCGCGAGACCGTCCTCGAGACGGAAGTCGAGCTTAATGAGTTCGGTACGTTCACCGCCCCCCTGCGGCTGCCCGCGGATGCTGCCCTGGGTACCTACTCAATCGGGGCGTTCGGCGGCTGGGCAGTGTTTGACGTTGAAGAATATGTGTCTGCCGCGTTCAAGATCGAAATGCGCACAGACAAGGAGGAGTATATCGCAGGCGAGAGCATGCGCCTTGCGGTTGATGCGGACTATTACTTTGGCGTGCCGCTTGAGGAGGGGAGCGCGGTCTCATACACTCTGACGAGCCAGTCTTACTTTTTTGACCGATACAAGGGGCGCGATTTTGACTTTGGCAGCAGCTGGTATTACGACTACGATGGCGGCTATGGAGACCGGTTTGTACTCCGCGGCTCGACGGTGATGAATCAAAAGGGCGAAGCTCTGATAGAGCACCTGCTCAATTTCGACGAACTTTTCAAGGAAGAAGCGCGGAAACAAAGTAAAATTTTCGTGGTAAACGTGACGGTGAAAAATCGCAATGGGCAGTCTGTCTCGGCGCAGAAGTCGTTTATCGTGCATCGCGGCGAGTTCTACCTTGACGTCCGCGCCGAGCCGCGCTTTGTCGGCGTGGGCGATTCGGCAGAGCTCGGAGTTAAGTCGGTGGATACAGCGGGCAAAGATGTCTCAGTGCGTGACGGCGTGATCGAGGTGAAGAAAATTACCTGGGAGAGTTTCAGGCGGCGTGAGGTGGACGGTGGCTATTACTACCGATCGGAGAAAAAGGAAGAAGTGATCCGTGAGATACCATTTCGTACTGGTCGCGATGGGGTATTTGCGGGAGCGGTGACTCTTGAGAGAGAAGGGCAGTATGAAATTGTCGCGAGGGCGCTCGATGATCGCACCAACCGCGTCGAGGCAATCGAGAGCGTCTATGTCCACGGACCGCGCGCCGTTTCCGTGCGGCCGACGAACAACGAGACGCTCGACCTTGCGGTCGAGACGGATACGCTCGATGTCGGCGGCGTCGGGCGCTTCACGATCGAGTCGCCCTATCCGCGGGCAAAAGCACTCGTTGCGCTTGAGCGCGGAAAAATTTTCACCTACGAGGTGATTGACGTTGATCGTAATTTTCTCGAGTATACGTTCCCGGTCAAGGACGAGTACGTGCCGAATATCTACGCAACGGTTCTGCTCCTTTCGCCGGATCCGGCAATAAAGTATGGCCAAGTGAATTTCAAGGTGAACACGACGGAGCGGGAACTCGACATCGAGGTGACCCCTGACAAGCGCACCTATCTTCCCGGGGAGGAGGTCGCACTCTCAATTGCGGCTCGCGACAGGCACGGCCGGCCAGTTGCCGCTGAGCTCTCGGTTGCCGTTGCGGACCTCTCGGTCCTGGCGCTCAAGGGCAATCCAAAGAAAAATCCCGTGGCGTTTTTCTACGCAGGTTCGCCCCTTGCGGTCGTCACATCGTCGAACGTGAAAAATATTCTTGAAGAGAAAGAGGTGCCGAGCGGCACCAAAGGCGGTGGAGGCGGCGACCCCAAGGACCTCGCGCGTCGCAAGCGCGGCGTCTTCAAAGATACGGCGCTCTGGGAAGGAATGGTGCGAACGGATGCATCCGGGAGAGCGAGTGTTCGCTTCACGCTTCCGGACAACCTGACGGCCTGGCAGATTGAGGGCCTCGGTCTGACGCGGGAGAGTGCGTTCGGCGTTGATTACGAGGAGATTACGGCACGGAAGGAACTCATGGTAGTGCCGCTCCAGCCCCGCTTTATCATCCCGGGTGATAGGTTCACGATCGGCGCGCAGGTATTTAACCAGACGACCGCAGACCAAGCGCTCGATGTCACCCTCGTCTCACCGACGCTCGAATTTCCGGGGAAACAGGAACTCTCCACCCATATCCGCCGCTCTGAATCGGCGACATTCTATTTTCCTGTCCGTGCGCCGCAGACTGTGCAGGATGGGAAGCATACGTTCACCCTCTCGGCACACAATCGCTCGTATGAAGATACGGTCGAGCAATCGATTCCGATTACGCGCAATGATACCTATGAGGCGGTCGCGACGGCTCACTTCACTCGCGAGGCGAGCGCGCGTGAGTACGTCTACCTGCCGGAGAATATCGAGCGGGATCGCGGCGGCGTCGGCGTCAGCGTCTCGGGTACGCTTGCGGTGTTCCTCTCGGATGCACTCAACTATCTTGCCTCCTACCCCTACGGTTGCAGCGAGCAGATCGCGAGCAAACTCTCCTCGGTCGCCGTCCTCAAGCGCGGGCTTAATCTTGAGAATGTGGGGGATGCATTTACGCCGAAACCGATTGTCTTTGACGGTCGCGAATACACGATAGACGAAGTGGTCGCGATCGGCCTCGCGCGCATGTATGAAAACCAGGCCGCTTCGGGCGGATTCACCTATTATGCGACCACAGAGCCGAGTTTCCACCTCACACTCTACGTGGTCAATACGCTCGTTGAGCTCGAGGCGGCGGGGTACACCATTAATCAGAATGTGCTCACCCGTGCGGCGCGATACCTACACACCACTCTGGTCCAAACTCCTGATTTGAGCACGAACAAAGATACGATCATTCTCGCCAGCTACACCATTCTGCGCGTGCCGGGATCCGGTTTGTCTCGCGAGAAGGCTGATCTCGAGGCCCGTATTCAAAAAATCGTCGAAGACAAGCAGTATATTCGTGAGCACATAAACAACACCTCGCTCACGCACCTCGCGATGATTCTCTCACGTCCGTACCCAGCAGAGATCTCGATTGCGAGTAGCCGAAAAGACGAAGTGTATAAGACTCTCGAGAATCGCATTGACATTGACGCGCGCGGCGCGTTTCTCAGCGTGCACCAGGGCAGGCTTCTGTGGGAGTACTATGAGACGCCGATTAAAGACACGGCGCTTCTCCTCAAAGCCCTGGTTGCGGACCGTCAGGAATCGCCCGTCGTGGACAAAGTGCTCCGCTGGCTCCTCAAGAGCCGCGCTAAAGACGGCGCCTGGGGGTCAACGAACAACACCGCCGCCGTCGTTGATGCGATGACCGATTTTCTTTCATGGAAGCGGGAGACGGAGTCGGATTTTGAGCTAAAACTCTCACGGGGCACTGATGCGGTGCAGACGTTTGATTTTGGCCCGGAGACGATACTCAAGACATTTTCCGCGTTTTTGCCGGTGGCCGATTTCACCCCGGGCACAATCGAAACGCTCAATTTTGACAAAAAGAATCGCACGACGACCGCGCCGAATACGTTTTACTATGACATGTCGCTTAAATATTATCTGCCGATTGACACGATTCCGCCGCGGGATGAGGGTTTTACGATTGAGCGTGAATTGTATCGGCTCGATGACCAAGAGATGGAGGAGCCGGTGGCCGAAGGGAAAGTGGGAGACGTGCTCCGCGGGCGACTCACGGTTACCGTTTCAAAACCGAGAAATTTTGTAGCGGTGGAGGACTTTATTCCCGCCGGCACCGAGCTCGTGAACCTCAAGCTCGCGACTGAGGACCAGTCGCTCGCGGACGAGCGAGCGGGGAGCCGCGGGCATGATAGCGGCTATGACTATTATGAAGGGGGTGAGTATTACGACGGAGGCGAGTATTACGATGGCGGCCGCGGTGCTCTCGACCATCCGTTTTCGACTGAGGTGCGTGCGAAAAACGATCGCGGCCCCTTTGCTCTATTGCGCACCATTGTCCGTTCACTCTCGCCGCAGCTCTTTGTGGCGTCGGTGCCGAACCGTCGCAAACTCGAAGCGCTCGAGGACGAAGCATATAGCCAGAAAGTCGCACGGCATCGCGTCCTTCGTCCTGACGCCGAGGAACTCCATGACGATCGGATTTTCCTGTTCACGGAAGCACTCGCCCCTGGCGTGTACACCTATGATTATTTCCTTCGCGCGCTCATTCCAGGCACCTACCACCACCTGCCCGCCATCGTGAGTGAGATGTACTATCCTGAAAACTTCGGCAGGACGCGAGGAGAGTATTTCCGCGTCGTCGAGTAAAAATGTGCGTAGATTTCGAAAGGGTCGAGCGTGTTCTGTCGGGCGGTACCGCGCAAATTTTATGGGCGTTCAATCATTACGATACATACTCCGTAGAGTATTTATTTATGGAGCGCTGATATATATCGGGCTAGGAATAATATTGTCTCTCTTTCAAAATCGATATATCTATTACCCCCCAAAGGGGCAAAAGTTTGAAGCATGCCCCGCGTTTCGTACCGCCGAGCAGGTGCATGTGCAGGGGACACGATTCTATTACAAGAAGCACTCTGATACCCTTGTCGTTTTTTACCACGGTAATGCCGGTTCGGCGTGCGATCGGGCGTTTCTTGCGGGCCTTTTTGAGCGTCTCGGCCTTTCGTATCTATTCGTAGAATACACTGGCTACGGAGGCGACGGATTGCGACCAAGCACCGGCCGACTATTCGCTGACGTGGTGCATGTGAACGAGTTTCTCCGACCGCTTGATTATAAGGTGCTCATTCTCGCCGGGGAGAGTATTGGCACCGGTGCCGCGCAATATCACACGACACTTACACGGGCGGATAAACTGCTGCTCGTAGCACCCTTTCCAACGCTTGCTCGTGTCGCGCGGCGTCACTTTCCGTTTGCCATCTATCCAGTTTCGCTGCTTTTGCAAAAAGATTTCGATAATCCTTCGTGGCTTTCGAAGTTCAAGGGTGAACTCATGATTATTCACGGCAGTAAAGACACGGTTATTCCGATCGCACTCGGCAGAAAACTTTTTGATGCTGCGTCAGCGGCGAGGGGGGAGTTTGTTGAGATTGAGAACGCGGGGCATAACGATATCTATGACAATCACACAACGGAAGAACGCATGGAAAAATTTTTACGTATCGAAGGATAAAATATGCGTGCGGCTACTCGAGCATTATTGTTATGTAGATCGTCTCTGTAACGGAAGCGCTTGTTGCGCTGATTGTGTAGGTGCCCGGCGCGATCGGGGTCCAGGGGAATGCTCTCCCGTTCCCGATATACACCCCATTTACCCGCCATTCCACCGCTTCTCGGGCTTCAAGCGGCACGGTCATGCCGGGCTCAAAGAGGAGCACATCACGATCGTGCGGGTGAGTGATGAACGTCGCGTCGTCTCGGAGGAGCAGCATGCGCGTCTCTTCGTAGTTGTCGCCTGGTAGACCGTAGGCGACACCCTCATCGGTCGACCTGAATTCCTGCAACCCGTCGAAGTCGAATGACGTGTTGCGATTGTATGCTGAAGTTAGCATGATTTCCATCGCGTCGTGCCAGATGCGTCCGGCACCGGACTGGCCGGAGACGTGCGGCATAGGGGTATTGTCGTGATTGCCTATCCAGACGCCGACGAGGAAATCAGGGGTGTAGCCGATAGTCCAGCTGTCGTGGTAATCCCGCGACGTGCCAGTCTTGAGCGCGTAGTGCTCCGTGGGCAAATTGAGGAAGCTCTTGATGCCGAATTGCTCGACGCCGGTCGCACGGTCCGAAAGTATGCGGTTCAGGAGCGCAACGTACGGCGTGTCTGCCACGCGTTTTTCCTGCACAAACTCCCGCTCCATCGGCGGCGTTGTGATCGACACTAATTTATTATCATCCGTATCGCGGGAGATGATGAGCGGCTTCAGTATGCCGCTGTGCGCGAAGAGCGTATAGTAGTGCGAGAGCGTGAGGAGGTCCATCTCGAGCCCGCCGAGGGCGATGCCGAGCGAGTATGACTCGAGGGGCTGGAGTGGCTTGAATCGAAGGGTCTCGGTGAGGAAATCGTAGAAGAGAGGCAGACCGACGTACTCGAGCACTTTGACGCTCGGCACGTTGAGGCTCTCTGACAGGGCGGCATGAAGCGTCACGTCTCCTCGGTAGCGGCCGTCGTAATTTTTCGGATAAAACTCGAATCCCGTTCCGATTTCGTATTTATACTCCCGATCCTCGACGAGCGTATACGGCCGTGCGCCTTTTTCGAGGGCCTTGAGGTAGAACAGGGGTTTTGCCGTGGAGCCGATGGGGCGCGGTTCAAGCGCCATATTTATCTGCGCGCCGGGGATGGCGGCGCGTGGGTACGGAGAACCGACGATTGCGAGCAATTCGTTTTCCGGAAGTTTGATGACGACGATCGCCCCATTTTTTGCGCCTTCAAACTGACTCGAGAGTAGATGTTCGCGAAGCAGTGCCCGGAGGCGCTCGGTGAGTGCACCCTCGAGCGTGAGAGTGCAGAGTTTGGTGCAGCGAGCGCCAAACGCGCTCGCTTCAAACGCTGTATCTCGCTCGTACGCGCGCTCTTGCTTGAGTGGGAGGCGCGGACTCCGCGCGCTCTCGCCGTTTTTTGTCGTAAATGTTTTTCCCGCGCGAGCGAGGAGCGTCGCCGCGGCGCGCTCATTTTCGATCGTACCGGGATACCGGATACTCGGTTTCCCAATGGCGGCGACGAGCGTCGCAGCTTCTTCGCTCGAGAGCGCCGCGGCGGCTCGGCCGAAGTAATACCTGCTTGCTTCCTCAACTCCCTGCGCCTGGTTGCCGAAATACGCGCTGTTCACATACATCGCGAGAATTGTTTTTTTGGACGACCAGAGCTCGAGCGAGAGAGCGTAGAGCGCCTCGAGCGCTTTGTGCATGAGCGTGCGTTTGTTCTCGGTCTTGAGGAGCACTTTGACGAGCTGCTGGGTGAGCGTGCTCGAGCCGTAGCGTTTTCCGGAGTGTACGAGCGCGAGCGCGTCGCGCGCGATGCTCGCGGGGTTCGCGCCGACGTGGTAGTAGAAAAGGCGATCCTCTTTTTTGAGAAGGAGTTGTCTAAAGTTTTCCGGCGGCGTCTCAATCGGCTGCATATAGTAGCCGCTCTCGTTCGGCGAGAGCTTGATGAGTACCCCGGCGCGATCGAGTATCCGCGGTGATTCGAGTTTTTGATACCGTGCGCGGAGATTACCGGCGAGCACGAACGTCACGATGATCACAGCGCAGGCACCACAAGCACAGACGGTGTATAGTTTTGTTGTTCTTAGACGTTGCAGTGCGCGTTGAAAAAGTACGTTCATGCCATGAGCGTATCACGGCATAGCACATGACCGCATCGTTTTTCGTGCACGCGCTGGTGCTGTGGATACGAAACAATGACGCACGTGTCAAGAGTTTCGCAACGGAATACGTCTTTATTTATTGCAGCTGAGGGTTTATTATAGAGGACCAAGGTCGAAAGCTTAAAAAATTACGCTAAAAATTACGCTATAGAATTTATGAACACTCCAAATTCAATGATCGTGCCGGTTGTGGTTGCTCTGATACTCGGCGGGATTGGCGGCTATTTTGCCGCAAGCAGCATGGGCGAAAGCGTCGCGGAGAAAGAGGGAACATCGTCTGAGGTGGCGATGCCTGAGCCGAGCGCAAATACCGCAGCGGTCAATACCGCTCTGGCCGGGACGGACGAGTGGAAAATACAAAACGCCATGAGCGCGGCGCCAGAGGCGATCTCAAAGGACGCGACCGTCCTCGACTGGCCAGCCAAGGAGGGCGATCAGCTTCGACCGCTTCGCGCAGGGACGAATACATGGACGTGTACCCCCGACATGCCTACCTCGCCCGGCAATGATCCGTTTTGCGGCGACGAGATGTCTATGCAGTGGTTTGGCGCGTATATGAGCAAGAAAACGCCGAAAATAGCGCAGGCAGGCATCGGCTACATGCTCCAGGGCGGCTCGGACGCCTCAAACACCGATCCATTCGCCGTGGCGCCGAAAGAGGGAGAACAATGGTTGTCAGCGCCGCCGCACATCATGATCTTCCCAGTCTCGAAGCTCGATATGAAAGTATATGGCACTGATCCGATGTCAGGGAAACCGTGGATCATGTGGGCAGGAACGCCCTACGAGCACCTCATGGTTCCGGTTCAGCAATAACCTCTGATTTTTGTAGCACAGAACCCCCCGCAACGAATTCATTGCGGGGGTTTTGTCATGGTTCCTCCAAACGAAACTCTTTTATCCGGCGATGGGTTGTCTTAGGTATGATGCTGAAGCACGCGGGAATCGCACACATGAAAAGGGATAGAAACGCGCAAAAACTTTTTGTGATCGCCATCATCGGGGCGGCGTGTTGGGGAGCGAGCCTGCTCGTGTTGCGCACGGTAGCGGGGCGGGAGCAGCGATTTGACGAGGCAAAAAACGACATCGCAGGGACATGGGGGAATCGGCAAGTGGTGTTCGGCCCGCTGCTTGTGGTCGAGACGGGCGGGTCGGAGGCGGACGGTTCGCGACAAACATTTTATATACTCCCCGCGACCCTGTACTACGAGACAGAGCTTGAACCGGAGAAACGCTCGAGGGGTATTTTTTCTACGCCGGTATATACGGGTCGGGTTAAGATATCAGGCACATTTTCTGCGGCAGACATGCCGCAGGTAGTGGCGGCTGCCGACGGAAAAACCGCGCGCATTGCTGTGGCAGTGACAGACACCCGCGGCATCGAGAAGCAGCTTGATTTCAAGTGGCAGGAAAAAACAATTCCATTTGAACCCGGGTCAGACATCGCCGCGCTCGGCAGGTCCGGGCTGCATGGGAGCGTGCCGGTTGACACGCTGCGCTCGGATGTTTCTTTCTCCTTCATGTTCGATGTGAAAGGGAGCGAAGGAATATCCTTTGCCCCGATCGGACGAGAGACTCTGATCAGCGCGTTGTCAGTATGGAAGTCGCCGAAGTTTTTCGGGTCTTTTCTGCCTGCGGAGCACTCCCTGTCCGCGTCTGGTTTTGCGGCCCAGTGGCGCATATCGTCATTCGGCCGCTCATATCCGCAGGCCTGGGAGAATCACGAGGTTGATTTTGAGGACATCGTCCGTTCCGCCGCAGGAGTTGATCTCTTTGAGCACGCGGATCTCTACACCAAATTATTCAGGAGCATTAAGTACGCAGTTCTTTTTATCGCAGTAACATTTTTGGCCTTTTTTCTTTTTGAAACATTGGCAGGCGTGCGGATTCACCCTCTGCAGTACGCGCTTGTCGGCGCTGCGCTCTCCCTTTTCTACCTTCTGTTACTCTCGCTCGCGGAACACGTCGGATTTTTCGTGGCCTATGTGATTGCGACACTTATGACGGCAAGTCTTATTTCCCTCTACAGCGCACGCGTGCTCATTAAAAAACATCGGGCGGTTCTGATTTTCGCCGCACTCGTTGCTCTCTATGGCTACTTGTATTTTGTTCTTCTCCTCGAAGAGTACGCGCTGCTTTTCGGCTCACTCCTCCTTTTCGTCTTGCTCGCTTCTCTGATGTATCTGACGCGCAATGTCAATTGGTTTGAGGCCGGGGTTACAGATCCATGAGTACATAAATCCCCCTGCCGCGAGAACAAGCTGCGGCAGGGGGGGGGGTCTAACCTCCTAGGTGTTGTCCGTTACGTAATACATCGTAGCGATGTAGCGTTCCGCATCAAGCCAATCAGTGAGCGCGTCGGCATCTTTGCGCCCTTGATACAATTGCTCGGCCCGGAGGCGAATGGGTACGGCAGCTGAATCACGATAAAAGATTGATGCAATAGGGCCCCCCGTGCATTCGATGCGAGCACGGTCCCAATCATTCATCCGGCGAGCCACTTCTTCCGCTTGCCACAGTTCATAGGCATACTGTCTGACCATTGCGTGGAATCTTTTTCGTGATATTGGGTTTTTTGATCCTACCGAACGAAGTTGTGTTGCCATGGCTTCCTCCCATGTATTTCAAATTGCCTACTCAAAAATTTTGGACCTGCGTATAGAGTGCCATATGTTTGACTAAAGAGCAAGCTAATAAGTCTGATATCATCGTGATATAATTTATGTATACTATGATAAGCACAAGTTTCGATGGGTGAGGTCGTTATCATGTTATTAGATAAATTCGTGAAAAAGCTATGCTCAATTTAAATTCGATCATGGTGGGGACGATGCAGCCGAAGGCGCTCGCGGAGTTTTATGTGGGCGTGTTCGGCAAACCCGCCGATATGAGCGAGGGGGAGTGGTCCGGCTGGATGGTGGGGAGTGCTTTTTTCTCGGTAGGGCAGCATTCCGACGCGAAAGGTTCTGCAAAGGAACCGGCGCGGATCATGTTTAACCTCGAGACTGCCGACGTGAAGCTCGAATTTGAGCGGATCAAGGCACGAGGAGCCACCGTCATCAAGGAGCCGTATGAGGCCGAGGGTCACGAGGGGATGTGGATCGCGACATTCGCCGATCCTGACGGCAACTATTTTCAACTCATGAGCCCGTGGAAGGAGTAAATTGTCGTGTCGACGTTTTCAATGAACGTGGAGCGAACGGAGAGTGCGTGGAGCAATGGTGCACGAACAGAAGCGAGAGCTTCTGTTTTATTCGTCGGCATTTTTATGTTTCCAAACAGTAGCTAGCGCACCACATTTTTTTCGATGCGTCAGTTCCGCGCGCATCGAGCCCTCCTTGGAGTATCGGGAAAAGAGCACGACTGGAGAGTCTGGCAAGACGACGCCTCGCTCAAGACGCCCCAAAACGGGCTTCCCTGAAAATTAGCAAAATAAAAACACCGGCCAACTCGGGCCAGTGTTTTTATTGACGCCAGCAGACTGTTCGCGACGACACTGCCAGTGTTTTGAAACAGAAAAAACCTCCCGATGTATAAAATTGTGTCGGGAGATTCAAGGTGCGGAGTGGATACCGCGCTTGTTGTCCGCTTTGCGGACAGGAACAAACTTTCGTTTGTTTTTGAAGAACAAAGTTCCGTACTTAAAAAGTACAAAACTTTTTTCATCTATAGTAATCTTATTATTTATAGCTTCCCTCCGTCAAACGTTATTGCTGTGGATAATTAATTGATAAACAAATTTGAAAAGCTGTCAAGTATGAAAGATCATTCAGGCGAGCAGAAGCCCGACGGCTCACTTAGTGCTCCAGAGCAGGCAGGGTGTGATTTCGAGAAAAGCAAATCATCGTAATTGCACTCCAACACGCCGTGGAGGCAAGGAAAACGGACGCTGCGACCTTTGTTAGAGCGTCCGTTTTGGTTTTTTTGACAATTGTCTCGTCGCAGTAGTATACTGTTCGTACTAAATAAACGTGCTGTCTGGCAGGGGAAACCGAAGGCGCGTATCTGAACGATATGGCTTCTTCCCTGCGAGATTCGTTGTCCTATACAACGCGCGCGTCATGTCGCGTATGCGGCGCGGCGGCATTCCTCGATGTGCTCTCACTCGGGGAGTTGTTTGTTTCTAATTTTATTGACGCAGGCCTCTCGGGTACGCGCGCGCCGCTTGAGCTCGTACTCTGTGCGAGAGAGCGGGGCGGCTGCGGACTCGTGCAACTTCGGCACAGCGTGGATCAGGATGCGCTCTACCGCGCGTATTGGTACCGCTCCGGCACAAATGTGAGCATGCGTAGCGAGCTTGCCGCGATTGCTCGGAGGGCAGAAGAGATCGCGGTGCCCCAGCGCGGTGATATCGTGCTCGACATCGGCGCCAACGACGGCACACTCCTTCGGAGTTACCGAGCGCGCGGCGTCATCCGCGCGGGCTTTGAGCCCGCGCGGAATTTGCGCGTGGATGCCGAGGTCGGCGGCGCGAGCATCATCAGCGATTTTTTTAACACACGATCATTTTTTGCGCGTTTCCCGGCGCGGCGCGCAAAAGTCGTAACCGCGATCGCGATGTTCTATGACCTTGAGGATCCGAACGCCTTTGTTGCCGATCTTGCCTCGGTTCTCGCGCCGGATGGACTCGCGATTATTCAGATGAGCTACTTGCCGCTCATGCTCTCACAGAATGCATTCGATAACATTTGTCATGAGCACCTTGAGTATTATGCGCTCGGGTCGCTCGAATTCCTTCTCGCACGGCATGGTCTCGAGATATTTGACGTTGAACTTAACGAGGTCAATGGCGGCAGTTTTCGCACCTATGTGCGTCATCGTGGAGCGCGGGCTCCTTACACGACGGACGGGCACGAGCGCGTTGCGGCGCTCCGGATTGATGAGGTTCTGCTCGCTCTCGAGACGCCCGCACCGTATCTCGCCTTTGCTTCGCGCGTGGAGCGTGTCAGGGCTGAGCTCGTCAGCTTCCTCGCGCGCGAGGTTGCGGCAGGAAAGCAAATTTATGTCTATGGCGCTTCAACGAAGGGGAATACGTTACTTCAGTATTTCGACCTCGACACACGCCTCATTAGAGGAGCGGCCGAGCGCAACCAACTGAAATGGGGCTTACGCACCGTCGGGACGGACATCCCTATAATTTCCGAGGTTGAAGCGCGCTCCGAGAATCCTGACTACTTTCTCGCTCTGCCGTGGCATTTCATGCCCGAGTTTCTTGAGCGCGAACGTACATTCCTCGAACGTGGGGGGAAGTTTATTGTGCCTCTCCCGGAGTTCCGCGTGGTCGGGCTTGACGAAATTCGAAATACGAATATCGAAATCCGAAACAATATCGAAATCAAAATGTTCCAATGTCCGAAACACGAGCGTCGTGTTTTGAGCGTTTGAATTTTGGTCATTCGGATTTGTTTCGAATTTCGTGCTTCGATATTCGGATTTCAAGAAGACGGGGGACATCAATGTCTCGGATTTGTTATCCAATGTATGGAAACAGGGCGGCGCAGAATCAATTACGGCGGCATGTTTGCCGGGCTGCTCTGCGTTGCGCTCGGTATATTTTTGGGCGCGGCGACCATGCGGGTTCTCATGGCGTACATGCTCGTCGGCGGCGACGATTATCCTCCTCAGGTAGTTCGCGGACTACATCGAGAGGTGAGCCAAGTGAGACTGAATAATCCAGCACGTACCCCCGAACCTCGCCTCATCGCTCGGGAGGGCGGGGCACGAGGCATTTCCTACGGCCTCGCTGCGCTTTCTGGTCGCGCCCTCGCGTCTACGAGCGGCGTATTTTCGGAGACAGAAGTATATGCTCGCGACTCCGTGGCGAAAATGCCGGACGAGCGTATCCCTCCGGGACCGTTTCGCACGGGAGCCACAGCGCCGATTTTCGACGACGGTCTTACACCAGGTTGGGATGACTGGTCTTGGAGTGTAGAGCGCGAGCATGTCGCAGGGAGTGATGCGCCAGCCGGGGAGCGCTTACTCGAGGCGCGGTTTCTCGCGCCGTGGGCCGGACTTTATTTTCACACCGCTGGTTTTGCACCGTACGTTAATGACGTGCTCGCGCTCTCGATTAGGACGGATGACGAGACCCCCCCAATTCTTTCAGTCGAGTTTTTCGAGCAGCCGGGCCAAGGACTCGGCGCGGTTGCTCTCGCGAGCTATGTAGCTGGGGGCGTACTCTCGCGCGGGGTTTGGGAAGAGGCGCGGATCCCCCTCGCTGATCTCCGCGCCGCGTGGGGGACGACGACTGGTTTTGCCATTGTCAGCGACTCGCGAGCGAGCGTGATGCTCGACCAGATTTACATTACTCCTGGGATCGGCTCGACGCGCTTCCTCCCCATGCCTCCGTCGCCGGTGCAGCCCGTTTTACTCGCGGACGTTTTCGGTGCGCCATCGCTCTACCGTGCGGCGCCTGCCTGGAGTGACTGGAAGAGCGCGTACGGCGAGCACCGCTTTGAGGACGGAGTGCTTCGCATTGAGACAAAACAACCGGAAACTGCGACGCTGATCGAGCTTGTGGGGAGCGGGCACTGGCGCGATTACGAGACAGCGATGCGTCTCAATTGGCATCGTGGGGCCTCTACGATTGAAACGATTGTGCGATTTGCCGATGAGCGCAACTATCTCGCGTGCGCGTGGAATCTGCACAGCACACACCTTCATGCGGAAATCAGGAACATTCATGACGGCGAGATGAGCCAGGTTTCGAGCTGGAGCGGCGCTCTGCCTCTGCCGTATTTTGAGTCGTGGCGCGATATTGAGATCGGCGTGCGCGTTGTCGGAGATAGCATCGCATGTCTCCATAATGGCGAGGCGGTACTCAGCGGCACCATTCTCGCAGACGCCCCTCTGCCCGAGCGCGGCGGCATTGCGCTCAAAACGTGGGAGCCGGAGGCGGGGTACACGATACTTGCTATTGAAGACGTCGAAGTGTTTGAGGCGCGGTAATTTTTTCGGCGTTGGGCATAATGGTTGGTTAAGCAAATTTTCAATTTTCAATAAATTTTCAATGACTCAATGACGGACGACGTCGTGTTTGAAAATTGATTCATTGCAAAATTGATTGAAAATTGATAATTGAAAATTGATAATTGATAATTGAAAATTCCGACACGATATGCGAGCTTTGACGTTTAATATCGATGCACTGTCTTGAGTCTTGAGTATTTATGAACTCCCCCCTTCTCACCATCGTCACCCCCACCTTTAACGAGGAAGTCAATGTACTTCCGTTCCTCGCCGCGCTGCGGAGAGCGATTGATGGCGCGTGCGACTACGAAGTGCTGTTCGTTGACGATAGCACTGATTCGACCCCAGAGATCGTGCTTTCCGAGGGGAAACGCGATCCGCGCGTGCGGCTGCTGCACCGGCCGCGGGAGTTGCGAGACGGTCTCGCCGGCGCGTATAGAGACGGTTTTCATGAAGCGCGCGGCACCTATATCTGCTGTCTTGATGCAGACTTGCAACACCCACCGGAGAAAATTTCCGAGTTACTCGCTCGTGCGAGGACGCAAGATGCTGACGTCGTTGTTGCGAGTCGATATATCGTGGGAGGCAGCGGTACCGCAGGTCTTGACAATATGTACCGTAAGGCGGTCTCGGTCGGCTCGAAGTATCTCGCGCAGTTTCTATTCAAACCGCTCCGGCTCTCGAGTGATCCGGGGGGCGGATTTTACCTCTTTCGCCGCGAGATCATCGACGGCGTCGTGCTCCGGCCGCTCGGGTATAAGATGCTGATGGAGATCATGGTGCGCTGCGCTGTCTCGCGCGTCGTTGATGTACCATACACGCTCCGCGCTCGCGAGCGCGGCACAAGCAAGGCGACACTTAAGCAAGGAGTCGCGTTTTTGCATCACTGCGCGTGGCTCTATACGACGACGCCGGGCATCGGCTGGCTTCGGCTCCGCGCGTTTTTCATTAGACCTCATTTTTCTCGTCTTGCCGAGAAAGCAGACATTTCGCTACGAAATGGATTTCGAAAGAAGTCTACTGCCGCACTATTCTCAGCGTTCGTGCTATTCGCGCCGTTCTCTCTCGGGTTTGCGCTCGGCGGATCAATTTTTGCGGGCATTGCCGTCGTGTTTGCTTTTTGGATGTCGCTTCAAGGACTTTTCCACGCGTACCTCCTGCTTGATGCGTGGCAGGATCCGGAGCGAGCACGAGGACGAGGGTCCCCGCGCTTGTTCCTCGCGCCTCGGCTCTCGTTTACCGCGCTTATTCCTGCGCGGTATGAGTCGGCGGTGATCGGTGAGACCATTCGGACTGTTGCCGCAATGGACTATCCTTCTGATCTTACCGAGGCGCTCGTCATTTGCCGCAGGGACGACAGTGAGACTATCCGCGCGGCGCGCGAGGCGATTCAGGCACTCGGCGCGAGTGCGCGCGTGCGCCTCGTCGTTTTCGACGGCTACCCGATTAATAAACCGCACGCGCTTAATATTGGACTCCGTGAGGCAGAGGGTGAGGTCGTCGTGATTTTTGATGCCGAGGATGAGCCGCATCGCGATCTCTATAGAATAGCAAACACGGTTATTGAGCGGGATCGCGCCGACGTCCTCCAGTCGGGCGTTCAGCTTATGAATCATACGTCGCGCTGGTACGCAACATTTTGCGTGCTCGAGTACTTTTTTTGGTTTAAGTCGGCGCTCCACGTCTTTGCGCGCAGCGGTTTCGTGCCGCTCGGCGGCAACACGGTCTTCTTTCGTCGCAGCGTCCTTCAGGAGGTGGGCGGTTGGGACGCGACGTGTCTCACGGAAGATGCGGATATCGGCGTGCGTCTCAGCGTGCGCGGTGCGCGCATCAGCGTCATTTATGATGAGGAGCACGTGACGCGCGAGGAAGCGCCGCCGACGCTCGGGAGCTTCATTCGCCAACGCACGCGCTGGAACCTCGGCTTCCTCCAGATCGTGCGCAAAGGTGATTGGCGGGGCTTGAGGACGCTTCGGCAGAAAGCGCTCGCGATGTATGTCCTTCTATGGGCCATGGCGCAGGCGGTCATGTTTTTCTATGCGCCGTTTGCGATGTGGACGTTTGCTGCGGCGAAAGCGCCTGTTTGGATCGCCCTTGCGACGAACGTGCCGTTTGCAATCACGCTGTTGCACCTCGCGCTCTATGTCGTAGGGCTTCGTGAATTTACTCGTCGCTTTGAGCTCTTGCATCCTTGGTGGCTCACGGCGCGCCTCGTACTGTGCTTTTATGCTTTTCAGGTCGTACTTGGTATGGCCGCGTTTCGTGCTGTGTATCGTTTCGCGCGCGGGGAACTTTCGTGGGAGAAGACGCCGCATACGAATGCGCATCGAGCACCTCTCGCGCCTCAACCTGCACCGGCACCGCTTGAGCCCGTGCCGTACCGAGGGGCGGTGGAGTATGCGTAACGAAATTTTCAATTTTCAATTCTCAATTTTCAGTAAATTTTCAATGAATTAATTTTCAAACCACGGACGTTGCTCGTGCGTTTGAAAATTGAAAAATTGCGTCATTGATTGAAAATTGATCATTGAAAATTGAAAATTATTATTGAATCCTCTCATGTATAAGCGTGCAACAATTTTACTTCTTGCCATTCTTGCGATCGCCGCCATGGCGCACGGCGTGAACATGTTCCACTTCCCGTATTATGAGAACGACGAGGGGACATACCTCTCGCGCGCGTGGTCCCTGCTTCGCGACGGGTCACTCTCACCCTACACGTATTGGTATGACCATGCGCCGGGTGGCACATTCCTGCTCGCCTTTTGGGCAATAATATCCGGAGGATTTTTTACGTTCGGCCAAACCGCGATTGACTCTGGACGCGTATTCATGCTCGTGCTTCACGTCGGAAGCGTCGGTCTGCTTTTTTACATCACGCGGCGGCTTGCGGGGACTCTCCGTGCTGCGACGATCGCTGCGTTTCTTTTTGCGCTCTCGCCGCTCGCGCTCTACTACGCGAGGCGCGTGCTCCTCGACAACATGATGACGTTTCTTGCGCTCGGCTCCGTGGCACTTCTCCTTCGGGAGCGGTTGACGCTCCGCACGGTGCTCGGGAGTGCACTACTCCTCGGCCTCGCAATCCTCACAAAAGAGAACGCAATTTTTTTCATTCCACCGTTTTTGTACCTGCTTTTCACGCGCACCGATGCGGCGAACCGGCGTTTCAGTATCGCACTTTGGTTTACAGCATGGGGCAGTATCGTCGCGTCGTATTTTCTCTACGCCCTGCTCAAGGGCGAGCTCTTTGTCGGAAGCCGAGCAGGGGAGGCAGGAGCACACGTGAGCCTCATCGGCACGCTTGCGATGCATCTCGGTCGAGGCGCCGCGGCTCCCTTCTGGAGCAGTGCCAGCGACTTCGCCGGAGCGTTTCTCACGTGGGTCGAGCGCGATGCCTTCATTATTATATTTGGCGCGATGGCTACGCTCGCGGGCGTCGTATTGGCCGTGAGGCGCCCGGCGTTTCGCTCTGCCTCATTCCTCTCGCTCTCAGCGTGGGCGTTCCTGCTGCGCGGCAAGCTCGTGCTCGATTTTTACGTGCTGCCGCTTTTGCCGCTGCTCTCACTCGTGATTGCGATGTGCTCTGAGGAGCTGCTCCTCTGGCTTGGGAGGCTTTCCCAACGTACTCGCCGCATCAGGGCGGGAGCCGCCGTCATTTTTTTTCTCGGCACAGTTGTGGGCATAGCCGTTCTTTTTCCGCATCCATTGTCTATATTTGCGCCATATACGCGCAACGAGACAAGAAACCAGCGCGAGGCGGTTGCGTATATAAAGGAGCACCTTCTCGCTCGGTCTTTCATTGCGATAGATCAATATGCCTATCTTGATCTCCATGATACACGCTCATCCTCCGGTGAGCGGGTGTTTCCAAACGCGCATTGGTTTTGGCAGATTGAAACGGATCCTGCGGTGCGCGTCGGCGTGTTTGGCAACGATCCGCGAGCGCTCGAGTATGTCGCGCTCTCCCATGAGATGGTGCGGCAAATGCAGGGCGGCGGGCAGGTGTTTCTCCGTGAGGCGCTCGCGCACGCCGATCTCATTAAAGACTGGACGGCGAGCACGACAAGCTACCTTGACCTTGAGGATGACGTCAGCACGAACGGCGACTGGGCGCAGCTCTACGAAGTGCACGACGAACGGCGGATCGAACTCGAGAGAGCATGGACGTACTACAAAGATGCGTTCATTAAAAATTACGGGCAAGTTGTGGATCCGTGGAATGGCATCACGACATCCGAGGGTCAGGCATACGCGCTCTTGCGCGCGGTCTGGATGGATGACCGCCCGATGTTCGACGGTCTCTTCGCGTGGACGCGCGACCACCTTGAGTTCCGTGGCGTAGACCATCTGTTTTCCTGGCGTTGGGGGAGAGGGGAAAACGGTGTTGAGCGCGTGCTTGATTCTGAAGCCGCGTCCGACGCGGATCAAGATATCGCGCTTGCGCTTCTTCTCGCGCATCGGAGGTGGGGTGAGGATGCGTACCGCACTGCGGCAGAGGAGATAATCCGGGATATCTGGCGGAGGGAGGTAGTGCGGGTCGCTGGCAGATACTATCTTACGGCAGGTCCGGGTGCAGCGCGGCCGGATGGGTACCTTCTTAACCCCTCCTACTTATCACCCGCCGCATACCGACTTTTTGCAGAAGCCGACCCAGAGCACGACTGGCTCGCGCTTGCGAAGGATTCCTACGCGCTTCTTGAGCGTCTCGGGAGCGAGTCTGCCCGAGGCAATCTGACGGGGCTCCCGCCGAACTGGACGCTTCTCGACGGAGAGACGGGAGCACTCCTCTCTGCCGCGCACTACATCAGCACACACGCAGATGCGTACGGATACGATGCATTTCGTGCGCTCTGGCGGGTGGCGCTCGATGCGCTCTGGTTTAAAGAACCGCGCGCGGAGCGTTACCTTCGATCGGTCGCGCCGTTTTTTGAGCGCGAGTGGCAAGAGCACGACACTTTTGCAAGCGTGTATCGTCGCACGGATGGAGTACGGCTTCTCGTGCACGGCGACCTCGCTCCTGTCGCAGGCGCCATCAGCGCACTCTTCCGAACGAACCCGGACCTCGCGCACGAGATCGAACGGCGCATTTTTGACGCTACGTTCAACGCCGAAGGTTTTTGGGGTGAGCGCACGAGCTATTACGATCAAAACTGGGCGTGGCTTGCTACTGCTCTCCTCTCGGGTGAGACGCGAGACGAGTGGGGGAAATAAATAGACCTCTTGCATAACCCGTTTCGTGGCGAAATTTTTGATTTTTGAGCGAGACGAGGAAAGCGAGCAAAATGACTCGACGGCGTACTTGTTGTACGGCGAGAGTCATTTTGCGAAGATTGACGAAGTCGCAGCCAAAAATTAAAAATTGCAGCAGGAGCGGGTTATGCAAGAGGTCTAATGTCTCACAAACGTAGCAAGTACAAACATAGCATCCAAAATTTACAATAATTCAACGATCGTGAATTATTGTAAATTTCATACAGCGCCACTTCGGGTAGGTCGTAGGGGCGAATGTGTGGGCGTGGCACTTACAACGCATTCGTTTACATTTTATGCAGAGTGCGCTGTAATGATGCTACGGCATGGCTTTCTTTTCAAAAAAACTCGGTATTGATCTCGGGACCGCGAACACACTGGTATACATCCCCGGGCGCGGCGTGGTGCTGAATGAGCCGTCGGTCGTCGCGGTCTCCGTGGGGGAGAATCGGGTGCTCGCGGTTGGGCTCGAGGCAAAGGAGATGGTCGGGCGCACGCCGGACAGCATTGTCGCGTACCGCCCCATGAAGGACGGCGTGATTGCGGACTATCGCGTTACCGAGGCGATGCTCCGCTACTATATAGACAAGTCGCTCGGCAGGTTTAATCTCTTCCGACCGGAGGTGATCGTCTCAGTCCCCGCCGGGGTGACTTCGACCGAGCGGCGGGCGGTGATTGAGGCCGCTCTCAAGGCCGGCGCGCGGCGGGCGTTTGTCGTGAAGGAGCCGATCCTTGCTGCGATTGGCGCCGGGATCCCGATCCACGAGGCGCGCGGACACATGGTGGTGGATATCGGCGGCGGCACGACCGACGTCGCGGTGATCTCGCTTGGCGGCATCGTTGCCTCGACCTCGGTGAAGTGCGCGGGCAATCGTCTTGATGCTGCGATCGTGGACTATGTGAAAAAACAATTTAATCTCGCGATCGGCGAGAAGACCGCCGAGGACATCAAGATCGGCGTCGGCTCGGCGGTCTCGGTCGAGGAGGAGCTCGTGCAGACGATCAAGGGGCGCGATTATCTCTCCGGCCTGCCGCGCTCCGCCGAGGTGCGCACGAACGAGGTGGTTAAAGCGCTCGTCCGCGAGCTCCACCAGATGATCAAGGCGATTAAAGATGTGCTCCACGAGACGCCGCCGGAACTTGCCGCGGACATCATTGACCAGGGGATCATCATGTCCGGCGGCTCCTCGCTCCTGCGGAACATGCCCGAGCTCGTCTTCCGCCGCACGGGTGTCAGCGCTCGGCTTGCCGAAGACCCCCTCTACTGTGTTGCTAAAGGCACCGGTATCGCTCTTGAGCACTTGGAGGTGTATAAAAAGAGCATCATCGCAAAGTAGAGACTCGTGGCACTGTCTTTAAGAGTTGGCTTGCATAAAAAATGGAACGGGCAGCCGTAGGCTGCCCGTGTGCATCTCGGATCGTGGAGGCGCTATGCGTTGAGTGTGCTTTTAAGCACCTCCTCAAATTGTTGTTTTCGAGTCGAATTTTCTTCGTTTTCTGCTTCGAGTCTAAGAGCGCGTTTGAGTACAATCGGCACTTTTGACTCTCCCCAACACTCGGCTATCTGGCCTGCGGCCATGAACGCCTGAAAGCGCCAATTCCGAAGTTCCCGCCTGTCGAGCAGATACTTTTTGACGTACTGCACGACCGGGGATACATTCGCTTGTACTGCAAGCACGGAGCGTACGTTCTCTTCGAACGTATGGCCATTTTCCGTGTTGCTGAAGTACGCAGTCGTGTACGCCGTCGAGTGGAGTAGCGTTTTTGCGCCGTGAACTGAAAGCTTCTGCTCTCGTCCAAGTTCCCGCAGCGTCTGTACGGCGAGATAGTGGTAGTGAAACGCGCGCGTGTTCTCGAGTATTTGCCGGCATGCTTCCTCCGCGTTCACTTTTTTGCCCTCAAGGTCGCCAATGAGCTGGCGGACGTCAGCGAGCGCGATCTGCTGCATGTCCCACTCGTATGGCTCACCGTACTTTTGTCGCGCGAGACACGCAAAAATATTCTCTTCCCTCCTTTTCATCGATTTCCTTTCTTCTACAGGTTTTTCATTGTGCAGCGCATAGCATTGCGCGTGGAACGAATCCTACGATATAGTACACACACCGGACGTTTTTTGCAACCGCCCCCTTTCTTTGCTCCGCGCGATTGTTTCTTGACGTGTTCTGCATTAGTCTGCGTCCAGTCTGCGCAATTCTGCGAAAAATGGAAGAATCAATTCGCCAATTTCATACACAATTTTGTTTTGAGCCAGTAATAGAAAATGGTGACGGCTTGCTGCGGACGGAGAAATTTATCCTCTGCGGCATGGGCGGCTCGGCGCTTGCGGCTGGACTTTTGCGGGTGCATAATCCGCGGGTTGATCTCTTGGTGCATCGGGACTACGGCCTGCCTCGAGTGCCCGAGTATTTTCTCCGCGAGAGTTTAATCGTCGCAAGCTCCTACTCGGGCAACACCGAGGAGACGATCGACGCTTTCGAGTGCGCGCGGAAAGCAGGGCTTCATGTCGCTGCAGTCACGACCAGCGGAAAGCTCCTTGAGCTCGCGCGTGAGCACGGGGCGCCGCACATCGTACTGCCAAGCACAGGGATCCAGCCGCGCATGGCCGTGGGCTTGATGATAAAAGCGCTGGCGAAGCTCGCCGGAGACGAATCGGCCCTCACGAGCCTCACCGCGCTTGCGGAGACTTTTCACCCAAGCGCCTTTGAAAGTGAAGGCCAGGCACTCGCCGAGGCGCTCGTCGGCAAAGTGCCGGTGGTCTACGCTTCGACCGTGAACCTGCCGCTCGCCTATACGTGGAAGATTACATTTAACGAAACGGGGAAGATCCCCGCGTTCTGCCATGTCTTTCCCGAGCTCAATCATAATGAAATGACCGGATTCGATACGCCGGAGAGCGGTGGGCCCCGTTTTGAGGACATCCGTGAGGGCCTGAACGCGCCGTTCGCTTTCATTTTTCTCAAGGACCCGGCAGATGAGCCGCGAATCGTAAAGCGCATGGCAGTGCTTGAGCAGCTCTATCGCGTGCGAGGTCTTCCGGTGCAGACGATAGCGCTTGCCAGCGGAGGCGGGTTTGAGAAAATTTTCTCCTCGCTCATTCTCGCCAGCTGGGCGGCTCTCTATACGGCCGCGAATTACGGTCTTGAGAGCACGGGGGTGCCGATGGTTGAGGAGTTCAAAAAGCGCATAGCATTGTGAATATCGAAGCACGAAATCGCGTAACATTTGACATGTGACCTTTGACATTTGACGACGACAAACGCTCTCGTTAGTGGTCAACGGTCAAATGTTACAGGTCAAATGTCGTAGACTTTTGTTTCGGATTTGAGAACGATCATGCACGCACGAAGAAAAAAGCAGGCAACGAGTGGTACCAACGCGGCGACGGCGGTGTTTGCGGAACGAAAGCGTCGCGCCCGCGCGATAGCGCGGGCGCTCAAGGAATTACTTCCTAACGCCAGAATCGCGCTCAATTACAGTAATCACTGGGAGCTCGCGGTCGCGGTGGTGCTTTCGGCCCAGTGTACGGACAAAAAAGTAAACGAGGTCACGGCACGGCTTTTCAAAAAGTATCGAACACTTGAAGACTACATTCGAGGGGATCCGCGCGAGTTCGAGCAAGACATCCGCGAGACCGGCTTCTTCCGCGCTAAAGCGAAGAACATCCTTGCCGCGGCGCGGATACTGAAGGAGCGTTTCGGCGGCATGGTACCATGCAGTATGGAGGAGCTTCTCTTACTCCCCGGCGTCGCGCGGAAAACCGCGAACGTGATTCTCGGCAATGCCTGTGGTATCGTTGTAGGAGTCGCGGTCGATACGCACGTGAAGCGTTTCGCGCAGAAGTTTAATCTCTCGGACTCCCGCGACCCGCAGAGGATCGAGCGAGATTTGATGGAGCTTCTGCCTCAGTGTGAGTGGTTTACCATAACCTACCGTCTGATTGATTACGGCCGTCACTTCTGTCCGGCGCGAAAGCACGAGTGCGGCGAGCACCCGCTCACCAAACTCTACCCGAGAGCGGCAGGAATCTGGCCCAGGGCGCGATAGGTCGCATCTTTCCACAGGAGGTACGTGGCGTATACGTTGCGGGTGCGGTATAGTGGAGAATGAGCGGCAAGCGTTTTGCGTTTTTTATGCAGGAAGACAAGAAGCATATTTTACTAGTCGAAGACGATGAGATGCTGTCAAAAGCGCTCGGTGATGCCCTGGTGGGGGCAGGGTTTGCGGTTGCTATCGGGAGTGACGGTGAGATGGGTCTTGCCCTCGCCAAAAAGTCGCCACCGGATCTTATGATTCTCGATCTCACGCTCCCGAAGCTTGACGGCACAGAACTTTTGCGTCGGGCGCGCCTAGAGAGCGCACTTGTCGATACGCCAACGATTATCCTGACGAACCGTGATGATGTGGAGTCGCTTTCTAAGACGCTTGAGAGCGGGCCGGTTGATTTTCTCATTAAGCACGAGCAGCGGCTCGAGCAGATTCTCGCGCTTGTAAAAAAGCGTCTCAACGTTAGTGCGTGAGGGAAATATGGAGACCGCGTACGAGCCTACCATAGGCCTTGAGGTTCACGCGGAGCTCGCGACCACGACGAAGCTTTTTTGTTCGTCGCGGAACGACCCTGATGAACGTGAGGCGAACCGAAATATATGCCCCGTGTGTCTTGCACACCCGGGGACTCTTCCGGTGCTGAATGGCGCGGCGGTGCGGCATGTGCTGCGCGTGGGCGCTGCAATCGGCGGCACACTCGCGACATTCTCCGAGTTCGACCGCAAAAACTATTTTTATCCCGATCTTCCTAAGGGCTATCAGATCAGCCAGTACGCGCACCCCCTTGTCCTCGGCGGCATGCTCGCCGGGGTCCTCGTCACACGGGTGCACCTTGAAGAAGACACTGCACGCTCGCAGCACAGTGAGAGCGGCGATGCGAGCGCTCTTGATTTCAACCGCGCCGGGGTACCACTTATGGAGCTTGTCACCGAGCCAGTAATCCACTCGCCGGATGTGGCAGCACGATTTGCCCGTGAGCTCCAGCTCCTGCTCCGCTCCCTCGGCGCGAGCGGCGCAAACATGGAGAAAGGGGAGATGCGGCTTGAGGCGAACATTAGTGTACGAAGAAAGTTGAAAGTAGAAAGTGGAGAGTGGGGAGAGAATGATGCACCGCTGGGGACCAAGGTTGAAGTTAAGAATCTCAATTCGGTGCGCGCGCTGCGGCGCGCGATTGACTACGAGATCGAGCGACAGGCGGTAGTGCTCGAGCGGGGCGAGAAGGTTCGACAGGAGACGCGCGGGTGGGATGAGGCGGGTAGCAAAACTTTTTCGCAGCGTCTCAAGGAGGATTCGCACGACTATCGTTACTTTCCTGATCCTGACGTACCAAAGCTCCGGCTCGATGAGCTGCCGGAATTTTCGCCCGAGAGCATCCGCGCGTCGCTTCCGGAGCTTCCAGAGGCGTGCCGCGCACGCTACCGCGCGCTCGGGCTTAGCGAGGAGGACGCCGCGTACTATGTGGGAGACAGAAAGGCGGGCGAGTTTTTTGACGCGTTGGGGACACTCGCGGGCGGCGATTCGGCGCTTCTTGTGCGGGCGTCGAATTATATAGTTTCAGACGTCGCCGGTATCCGTGAGGAGGTAGGGGACAGCGTTTTTGACCGACTGACGCCGGAGTCGTTTTTGGAGCTCATGCGTATGGCCGGTCGCAACGAACTCTCCTCGCGCGGTGCAAAAGAGGTGTTAAAAATAATGACGCGGGAGGGAGGCGAGCCGCGGCGTATCGGAGAGAGCGCGGGACTCATGCAGGAGAGCGGCACGGACGCCCTAGCCGCGCTTGCCCGCTCGCTCCTCGCCGAGCACCCGGATACGGCGCGCGACGTTAAGAGCGGAAAAGCTGCCGCGCTCCAATTTTTGGTCGGCCAGGGGATGAAGAAGAGCCGCGGCGCCGCGAACCCAGAGCTCCTGCGCGCGGCGCTCGAACAAGCAATTGCGGTGAAGTAAATCGCCGCATCGCACCAAAAAAAACCTCACAAAATGGCGTCGTAGTTCGTAGTCCGTAGTCCGTCGTCATACCGCAGAGCTTGCTCGGCGGTTCGTGATTTTCTATCCACACTCCTCTGCCAGCGCAGGCGTACTATCTGGTAGAATGAAACAATGTTGAGGAACGTACCCGTGCGCCTGATCTTTTTTTCACCTGTCGTTTTTATTGCGGCCGGGAGCGCGCTTTTTCTGACGAGCCATTTCGCGCATGGTGAGGAGCCGCCGCTTACCGCCATCGTCGCGACGAGAGCTCTCCAGGATAGCGAGGCCGTGCCGGGAGACCTCGTGGTATTTGACGCGGTGCTCGGGGCGTTCCGGCGGGCACTCGCCGGGGATAGCGGCGAGTTCGGGGTTGTGGCAGCGGACGCGCATCTTCTGTTGCGCACGAGCGCAACAGCGACGCCGATCGTGCAGCACGGCACCACGCTTCTCAACGTCTCAACGCTTCGAGGTCCGATCGCGGTTGGCGACGCGCTCACGCTCTCACCGATTCCGGGCAAGACTATGCGCGTCGCGGTTGACGATACGGCGGCAGTGCGGTTTGCAATAGCGCGCGAGCCGTTTGCCCCGACACTCCCGAATGCAGCCGGAGGAGAAGGGCCATCCGTTGCCGTCGGTACCATCATTGTTGCGCTCTCGGATCAGGGCGTAGGAGCGGGCTCTGCGGCGGAGGTAGGGGCGGGCGGCGACCCGGAGTCGTTTTTTTCCGTCGAGCCGCTCCGCTTCGCCACGCTCGTGCGCTTCATCACCGCCGCTCTCGTGACCGCCGCGACGGTGCTTTTTGCCTATCGGATGTACGAGAAAAATTTGCTTGCCGGTATAACCTCGATCGGCCGTAATCCGCTTGCCAAGACTTCGATTCAGGTGATGATGGGGGCCAATATCGCCCTCGTCACGTTCGTCGCCGCGGCGGGGCTCGCGGTGAGCATACTGATTATTGTGCTGTAGAAGTTTAAAACGCAAAGCGCAGCGCGTAAAACAGCAGCGCAAAATTCCAAGCTCCAAACGTAAGCTCCAATTTCCAACCAACAAGCTCCAAACAAATTCCAATGATTCAAATTCCAATTTCCAAACACGCACGTTTGAGATTTGGAGTTTGAGATTTGTTTGGAGACGGGTTTTTTGGAATTTGTAAATTCGTTTTTCGCTTTTCATTTTTCGCTTTGAGTTTTGAGTTATATGTCCACGATCTTGAATGCCCAAAGTGTTTTTGCCGTCGTTGCCGCGCTTCTCATTGGAGCGCTTGCGCTTGCCTTACGCATCGCAGCGCGCCGGAGCGCGCGCGCGGCATCCCTCGAGCGCGACGCCGCCGAGGACTACCGCGCTCGTATGGAGCACGCGGAGAGCCGCTCGAATCGCATCATCCATCGTGCCCTGCGCCAGGCGCGACGTCTCTTCGTGAGCGCTGAGCTCGCGAGCATCAAGGAGCACGCGCGGGAGAGCGTTCGGCACCAGAAACTCCACGCGCTCTCGCGTGAGGAGGTTGGAAAACTCACGGAGCGCGTGACGGCGGAGTTCAGCGCGGATGTTGCGGTGGCACGGAAGTCGTACGAGCAGACGCTCTCAGGCGTTAGGGGGGAACTTGAGAAGATTCTAGAGACCAGCCGTGCATCGCTTACCGATGCGGTGCGCGCGCACGAGCAGTTTCTCGAGGGGTTTCGCCGAGACCTTACCGCTCTGCGGGAGGGGGCCAAGGGGGTCGGAGATCAAATACTTGAGAAGTACGCCGTACGTGCCGAGGAGGAACTCCGCGATCTTGGACGGAGCGCCGCGGCGCTCATCCGGGAGCGCGTCGACGAGGAGATCCGTGAGATCCGTTCCGCTCTCGCGGGATATACCGAGGCGCGGCAGCGGCTCGTTGACGAGCACATCGTTGAGCTCGTCGAACGCACGGCGGCCATCGCGCTCACCGAGTCGCTCTCGCTCGCTGAGCACTCGCGGCTTGTCTATCGTGCGCTCGAGGAGGCGAGGAGGGAAGGGTTCTTCGAAAGTAAAAAAAATAATAATAAAGCAACAACCCTATAAAAACAGTGCCCGTATTGAATGCCGAGATTCTAATTTTCAATTTACAATTTTCAATTTTCAAAAAATTTCCAATGCTTCAATGGTCCAATGACGGACGACGTCGTGTTTGAAAATTGAGTAATTGAAAATTGATTGAAAATTGTAAAATTGAAAATTGTAAATTTTACACAAAAATATGAGCGAGACGCCCCGGGACTTCACCGCCATTATTATTTCCACGACTTATACCGTGAGCGACGTGCACGAGCGGATCGCGCTGATGCGGCGTTTTCTTGAAGAGGCTTTTTTCGCAGGCGGCGCGACGCCGACGCGCGAGCGGCTTGAGGAATTTTTGGACGTGGCTGATGCTGAGGCGGAGACGCGAAGCGCCCTTCGTTCCTGGCTTGACGCATGGGCAGGCGCGCTATCCCGCGAGTCACTCTATAGTACGCTGCGTGCGGTCGAGAGCGATGTTTCGGCTCTACCCGTGCTCGGTATCATAACGCCCGTGCGCCTGCCGGATGAAGAGACGGTGCGCCTCGGAGCATGGGTGCGGGAGTATGTAGACGCGCGCGCCCTGATCGATTTCCATACTGATCCGGCGGCAGTCGGCGGCTGCCGTTTGATCTGGGGCGGTCGTGAACGAGAGTTTTCGTTTGGATATTTTGTGGAGAAGCATCGGGATGAGATTGTGGAGGAAATCGGCGCCGTATTTGCGAAAGCGCAAAAGGCAAACGTGTTTAAATAACCACTAGACCTCTTGTAAGAGGTCTAATAAATGACGCGTTTGCCACGTTTTTTTGTCTGACATCCGATGTCCCCCGTCGTGCGAAAGCTCCAAGCTCCAAAAAACAAGCTCCAATCCAAATAAATTCCAAGCTCCAACCAACAAGCTCCAAACAAATTTCAAATTCCAATGCATCAAATCTCAAACACGCACGTCGTGTTTGGAAATTGAAATTTGAATCATTGGAATTTGTTTGGAAATTGTTG